>NZ_PDEQ01000007.1 GCF_002554795.1 Longibacter salinarum
ACATGGTGCCACGGGCTCCATCAACTGTTCGGGCTTCAGTACGGAAGACGGTGCTGCGCCCCTGCTCCACAGCGGTCTCGATGACCCAGGTGTGATCGAGCTACAGCACCAAGTTCAAGATACAAGGTGTAGACGTGTTAACGTGTTGACGTGTTAAGGTATTAACGTCTTCTGGTGCGTCCACCTGTACCGAATCGGACCGGCTCGCCCGTTCCCCCTTTCTCCCTTCCCCCTTTCTCCCTTCCCCCACACCCCAAACCTCATCCCCCACACACCTCATCCCTCTTCACAGTTTATCGTTGACGTGGCAGCGTGAATTTGGGGGTTCTATTTATTACTATTTGTTGGCCTTATTCCCCCACCTCCCTGCTTCCATGTACGACGAACCGAGCCGGTCTCGATTTACCGTATTTCTTTCATCTCTGTTTTTCATCTTGCTCGTCGTTCCGTCTGCGTGCCCGGGCGGTGGAGGAATCATCGGAACCGCAGTAGCCCAGCACGACCCGGACGATCAAGCAAAGCGACCCGTTGATGCCCTTCACGGGCTGGTCCAGCAGCGGTCGAAAGCCGCTCCGCATGTCTTGCCTGATCGTCGGGATAGGCCGGCTGAAGTACAGCGACTATTACTGAGGCGAACGGCCAACCGCACTGCCGACCCGGGGATCCCGCTCGCGCTCCACAACGTCCCCGTCGAAGCCCCCGTACGCCGGATCGGAGGCAAGCGGTGGCCGAACCCCGACATGAACTTCGGCTTTCCGGGCCTGCCCAGACCCGCGGGCGACGTGAACGACGATGGCATTCGTGATATCCTGTACCCGCTTTGGGGCGTCGCCGATGAGCGAACGTCGACGATTTCGGACCGGACGCACAAGAGCCTCGTCAGCTTCGGGGGCCAAGCGTTCGGCACACAGCTGTATGATGTCTCAAGTTTCGACGTGTTCACGTTCGTCGGTAACATCGTGGGAGGTCCGGAAGCTGATGCCATCACCACCTCCCCCCAAGAGACACCCCGCGTCTACAAAGGTGGACCGCAAGGGCACACCTATGTCGGAAGCCTCCCGAAGGACATTACGTTTGGCCGATGGAATTGGGATAGAGCCGTAGATGTGGACGGCGACGGCTACGACGATGTGATTACCACTCTCAGCTTCGCGAACACGGTCGAAATATTATACGGAGGACCGACATTTTCAGACCTTGTTATTGTCGAGTATGACCTCCCGGAGCAGATGCGCGACAATTCTTATTCGTATGCCATTGTCGACATTACAGGCGACCAAACCGCCGAAATCGTTCGTCTAGGTAAATCGGATGTATCCGGTGAGGTCGTGGAGATCGGAATCTTCGATGTCGTATCGCACCGGGGAGCTCCTCTCGCCGAAATCGAACAGTTCTTTCCCTCCGTTCCCGTGTATTCGGATGTAGATCCGAGTGACATCCCGCTGCTTTCGGCCGACATCACGGGCAGTGGTTCTCCTGAACTCCTGCTCCTAGGTAAATCCTACCGCGGCGAGCTGAATGAAACGTACGTGTTCACACGCGACACCGGATCCTATGCTGCTGCGCCGGCCGCAGTATACCCCGAGATGGATCTGCGCCTCATTGGGGACGTGAACGACGACGGTCGACAAGACCTGGCGTACCCGAGCGGAGAGGAAACCACCGTTGCCTTTGGTCCGCGCAGCGTATCCGACGGCCTGAGCGCAAGTCATACCATTCGCGGTACCCTATCGCCTTCGATCCTCGGAGACGTTACAGGAGACGGTCGAGATGACCTACTCTACCTTGCGAACGGTTCAGAGTACCGGATCGAACGTCTCGACTTTCAGGGGACGGATCAGATACAGGACCGGCAAACGCTTGTACTCGACGAAGCAAAGCACGGAGCGTACGGCATTCGAGAGACCCAGCGCATCGGCGATGTGGACGGGGACGGAGCAGATGATTACGCCCTGATTCGCGTAGAGGGAATTGTCGATGTGTACACTGGGGATCCAGCCGTGCAAGCGTCGCCGCACCTTCGCATTACGGGGCCCGCAGCATTTCCGGCGACTCGCGATCATGCGGGGAAAACCGTTGCTGTGGGCGACTTTACCGGGGACGGAGCGAGCGACCTGGCAATTCGATGGAACAGGAAAGATGAGTTCGTGGGTGTCTACGACCTGAGCAACGGAGGCACGAAGATCCACTCGGTCGGGCTATCGAATCTTGGGGTGTCGAACGATGCGCCCGGGTTGCCAGACGGGACGCATGGCCCCAACGCCTCCATCGCAAACCTGGGCGACATCAATGACGACGGCGCCGACGACCTCGGCATCACGTTGCCCGATGTCGAAATCATGGATGACGACCGCGTTCACGTCTTCTTTGGTGGCTCTACGCTGTCGCCCTCGCCCGATCTAGTGGTCCGGTCGTATGCATCGGGGGTTGGGGAGCACTTCGGCCAGGTACTTCTCGGTCTCGGCGATATCAACGGCGACGGCATCGACGATTTTGCCGTTTCAGACGCCGACAGCCGCTACACCGGCATCTTGCCGCGTACAGATCTGCTGCAGAACGCATCGTTCGGTGCGTTCTTCGTGCACTATGGGACGTCGTCACCCTCCGGTTCTTTCGACCGCGCCGACCTGACCCTCGGAATCCCTGAGACCGAGTTTCAAGATGGCAAATCCATCGTGCGCCATGGGGCAGGAGCGACAATGGCCGCGGCCGACGTAAACGCGGACGGCCACCCTGATCTTGTCACGACCACCTACTACAACCTCGCAACCTACCCGCAAACCGGGCAGGGAGCCCTTTATGTGTTTTACGGCGGCAGTGGATTCGATGCAACGCCGGACCAGATTGCAGCAGTACCCAGTGTCGTGGATTATTTTCCATGGGGTCCTGATGCAACGTACATCCTGGGAAATCTATCAACGGTGCCCGCAGTAAACGCCGGTGATGGGGACGGACTATTTCTCAGTGCCGGGCATTCTGGAGCCGGCGTGGTGTGGCAACCCGATGCTCAGTCAACTCATACCCTAGAGGTGACGCGTGTGCTTCGTGGCCCCGATCAGTACGGCGGGCTCGGCCCATCGGGCTGGATCTTTTCTGGATCGAAAGCCGCAAAATCCGCAATCGCAGATTTTGACGGAGATGGACGGACAGAGGCAATCCTGGTTCAGCGAGCCAGCAAGGACTTTCAACACACCCCTGCCTACGTTTTCGAGTTCGGGAGCCAGATGATGTCTCCACCGACGGCCGACGCATGTGCGACAGTGCAGAACGTAACAGCACCGGACACGCAGCCCGACCTTCCCTTCCCCAGTCTGGGCGTCACTCTCGTCATGGGCAGAGAGACAAGCGGCCAAGGCGACGTGACTGTTTGCCGATACGACACGGAGCCTGTGGACCCGGCCCGCACGATGAACAAAATTAATCTCGCAGATTACAGCTTCTCAATTCTACAGGAGGGAGATCTTACCCTAGGCGAATTGAGCAGCGTGCGCTTCGACGCGACGGGATTGCCCGGCCTGGACGAGCCGGGAGCCATCACAGTCTTTCAACGCCCCCTGGTCGGCACAGGTAGCTTCGGTATAATCAAGGGCAACTACGATGAGGCGGCCGGTGAGCTCGTTCGGTTCATCGACATGTTTGGCGAGTTTGCGTTCACGTCGGATGTCGACCCACTGCCGGTGGAACTGGCGAGGTTTGACGCTCACGTTGCCGGCGAAAACGTCGCGTTGACATGGCAGACGCTGTCAGAAACGGGCAATGATGGATTTGCTATCGAACGCCGAGCTGAGGAGCCACCCGGTGCAGAGAAGAACCAGGCGTGGACCCGCGTCGGATTCGTGGACGGAGCAGGCACAACGACTGCCCCCCAAGACTACCGATTCCTTGACCGCAGCGTACCGTACGAGGCTGAGCACATCACCTACCGCCTGCGGCAGATCGACGTGGATGGCACCGAGACGGTGTCAGAACCGGTGACAGCACGATTCAATGTCCCGAACGAACTGCGTCTGCACAAGACCGGCCCGAATCCCGTGACGAACACGATCACCGTTCGATACGAAACTCCGCAAAGCGGCGTGGTGCGCCTGTCCCTCTATAATGTGCTGGGACAGAGGGTAAAAACAGTGCACCTCGGAAGTCCAGGGGCAGGCAGGCACCGAACGCAAATTGACGTTCGCGACCTCGCGAGCGGGACGTACTTCCTACGGATGAAGCACAAGACTGGCATGGCAACGCAACAATTCACCGTGGTCCGATGATGATCTGAGGCAACACCGCCTGTGGATGCGTCCACGTTCGCTCTTACGCTGCACGGAAACTCTTCCCAACGGTGCCCCCATTCCCACATCCCAAACCTCATACCTCAAACCCCGAAACTCATTCGCTCTTTCTCAACCATTTCGCTGGATCATGTCACGGGGCGGTACGTAGGAGGCGGTCCGAAGCGGGAATAGCTCAGGGGTAGAGCATCAGCTTCCCAAGCTGAGGGCCGCGGGTTCGAATCCCGTTTCCCGCTCATTTCGAGATCGAAGTTCGAAACTCGAAATGCGAAGTGCACTTCGAAATTAGCCTTTCGCACTTCGACCTGGACTTGGGCGATTAGCTCAGTTGGTTTAGAGCACCTCCCTTACAAGGAGGGGGTCGTTGGTTCGAATCCAACATCGCCCACATTCAACTCTCCGAAGCCTCTGCTCTCCGCAGGGGCTTTTTTGTTTGGGTGCGGCACATGTCCTGATGCTGCAATGCTATCACTCGAGATTGCTCCGATCGTCTATTTCGGAGAAGCAAGCCCGCCTCTCTCGACGCCAACTCACGGTTTGCCCGAACAAAAACGCCCCGCCGTTCCCTGCCGCCGCGACTGGGCGAGCAGTAAAACCGGCGAGGCGTGAATCGCTGGGCGATGCGATGCCCACATCTTAGGCTTCGACGACGCGCATCGTGCCCTGCATCATCATGTAGTGGCCCGGGAAGGTGCAGATGTACGTGTACGTGCCCGGCTCGCTCGGCACGGTGAACGTCATCGTGACCGTCTCGCCCGGGTCCGCCAGGTCGGTGGCCGCGACGATGGCATCGAGCTCCGGAACGTAGCCACTGTCAGACGCCTGCGATGCCGCCGTTCCCACGCGCTGGACGAGGTCGTCGCCCTCGCCGTTCAGGATCACGACGTTGTGCTTCATCGCAGGGCTCGACGCGGTGTTGTCGAATGTGAGCGTCACTTCCGTGCCGGCTTCGACGGTGAACTCGGTCTGCTCATACTTCATCTGGTTTCCTACAGGCTCGATGGTGACCTCGGACACGGCTTCCGTCGCCGAAGACGTCGCCGACTTCGATGCCTTGTCGGAGGTCTCCGTGTCGGAGCCGCCGCAGCCGACAAAAGCAACCATCAGGAAAAGAGAAACGAAAAGGGAGAGGATACGCATGGGGACTTAGGGCCTCTGTGGGTGAAGGAACGAATGGACGGCTGAAAACCGGCCCAACAGGCCGAAAAGCCGGGAAGCACCCGGACGTTCAGCAGCCGCCTCCTATTTAGATCCGTTATACACAGTGATTACCTAATGGCGCCTCTCGGTGGTCCTGACACACGAAGAGACGGACCTCGATTCGCCTGATTTTCTCCGGACAATGCGCCGGGCAAAAGGAAAACAAATCCCCACCGATCGAGATCACGGATTCCTCGAACGTAGTCGGCGATGTTCAGAGCTTCCGCCTCGGGTCCCGTCCGCGACGTGCCGTGAACAGCAACGTTCAATCGGTCCAACCCGGACTCTACTGTTTACCCCTGAGCGCACGTCGCCTCTCCGCCGGTGCCGTCACCCTCCTCTTCCCCGAGTCACGGGAGACCGACAATATGATTTGACGGTCTCGGTATACGACCGTACTTTAGGCCAACCGAATCTCTTTTTTAGGTAAGCCTAAAACACCGAGATGAACGCCTTCTGTGTGTTCAGCACGATTCTTCTCCTCCTGACTCTCGCACCCGTAGCACACGGACAGGGAGTGATCACAGGGCTCGTCACCGGGAATGGTGCGCCGCTCCCGGGGACCAACGTCCGACTACAGGAGTCCACGCAGGGGGCCGCGACTCAGTCCGACGGGACATACCGCATCACAGGTGTCACACCGGGAACGCACATCCTGGTGGTCTCAGCAATGGGCTTCGAGACAACACAAAGAGCTGTCACGGTCGATGCCGGCAAGACGGTGCGCATCGACATTACACTGAGCGAGGCGGTTCTTCGGGGAGAAGAGGTCGTGGTGACGGGGACCATGCGGGAGCAGTACGTCAGGGACTCGCCGGTGAAGGTCGAGGTGATGACGTCGGAGCGACTGCAGCGCGCGCAGACGACCTCCAACCTGATGGACGTGATCGGGAGCGTGAATGGCCTGACCACCCAGCTCAACTGTGGCGTCTGCGGGACGAACGCGATCCGGATTAACGGGGTCGAGGGGCCGAACACAGCGGTTCTGATCGACGGCATGCCGGTGATGGGCGCCCTCGCCAGCGTGTATGGCCTCAACGGCATCAGCCCGGCCATCATCGACCAGGTGGAGGTGATAAAAGGGCCTCAGTCGACCCTCTACGGCACACAGGCGCTCGGCGGCGTGGTCAACATCATCACGAAGGACCCGGACAACACGCCGACGTTTTCCGGCGAAGTGTACGGGCGCAGCACGGCCGAGGGAAGCGTGGACCTGGCCGTGTCCCCGTCGGCCGGCCGCGTCAACGGCTTCCTCAGCGCGACGGCGTTTCAGATGGAGAACTACGTTGACGACAATGGCGACGGCTTTGCCGACGTGCCGAAACGCTCGCGCCTGGGTATTTTCGGCAAGGGCACGCTGGAAAATCGGAGCGGCGTGACCGTCGGTAATGTAGCGGCGAAGTTTTACGGCGAGAACCGGACCGGTGGCGTGCGCGCGTACTCGGATGCCCAGCGCGGATCGGGCCGCACGTACGGCGAATCCATCTACACCCGGCGCGGCGAGGTGATGGCGAACTACATGCCGCCGTCCGTCGACGGCCTCCGCGTGGAAGGCGCCTTCACCTACCATGACCAGGACAGCTACTACGGCACAGAGCACTACGTCGCACAACAGGGCATTTCCTTCGCACAGGTGACGTACGCGATGCCCATGTCCGATGCCGTCGACCTGCTGGCGGGTAGCACGGTTCGCTACCAGACCTACAACGACAACACGCCCGCCACCTCGTCCGGGGCCGACCGGCGCGTTATCCCCGGCGTCTTCGGCCAGATGGAAGCGAGAGCCGGCGACCTGACCTTTCTTGCCGGGCTCCGCGTCGACCACCAGAAAACCCACGGATTCGTCAGAGCACCCCGGCTATCCGCGAAATACAGTCCATCGGATCGGACCACAATCCGCGCAGGGACCGGGACGGGCTTTCGCATCGTCAACGTGTTCACCGAGGATCACGCAGCGCTGACCGGGTCCCGCGATGTCGTGTTTACCGAGGACCTGAAGCCGGAACGCTCGCGCAGCATCACAACGAGCATCGAGCACATTTTCCCGCTCCGTGCCAACCCGCTGACCGTCACGGTCGACGGGTTCTACACGCGCTTCTCCAACAAAATCATCCCGGACTACGACCAGGACCCGTCCCTCATCGTCTACGAAAACCTGGATGGCTTTTCCGTCACGCGTGGATTCTCGATTGGACTCGACCAAAACCTGACGGCCCTCCCGCTGACATACAACCTCGGCTTCACGCTGACGGACGTGTTTACCGAGGAAAACGGAACGCGCCGGGCGGTCGCCTACGCGCCGGACTACACCGGAACGGCCGGCGTCACGTACCAGATTCGGTCGATCGGCGTCGAACTCGACTATGCCGCGCGCCTCGTCGGGCCGAAGCGGATGCCGGATGTTTACGTCGATACCTTCCGACGCGACCAGACCTCGCCGGTCCACTCGACGCACGACCTGAAACTCGAAAAAGCGTTCGGGAGCGTTACTAGCGATGCGGGTCTGGGCATCGACGTCTTTGTCTCCGTGGAAAACGTCTTCGACCACACGCAGGGAAGCCCACTCGTCGACGCAGAAACACCGTTCAGCCCGGACTTCGACACGATTTACACGTGGGGCCCGATCGTCGGACGGACCTTCGCGCTCGGCGCCCGGCTGAATCTGCGGTGAGATCCCCGCGACGCGTTGCCTCAATCGTCCCCCGACCCAGCCAGCCGTCATGCTCCGGACACGTCACCTACCCATTCTCCACCGATGGACCCTGATCCTCGCACTGTCGGTGCTGGGATACGCATCGGCCGTGCCAGAGGCGTCCGCGGCACAGCCGATCGAGTGGCGCTCCTTTGAGACCGCCCTCGCCGTTGCCGACGCCACCGACCGCTGGATCCTCGTCGACATCTACGCGCCGTGGTGCGGGTGGTGCTACAAAATGAAGCGGGAGACCTACCCGTCCGTCTTCGAGGACAGGGAGCGACCATTCGTCCTGACGCGCCTGAACCGGGATGATCGTGACACCATGCATCGATACCGGGGTCGTCGCCTCTCCTCCCGGCAACTGGCGAAAGAATTGGGCGCCCACGGCGTGCCCGCGGTGGCGATTCTCGATGCCTCGGGCACCCTCGTGTTTAACGTCTCGGGGTTCATCCGGCCGGAGCTGCTCCACAACATCCTCACCTACATTCGCACGGAGGCCTACCGGACGGCTTCGTTCGAGGCGTTCCAGGCCTCACAATCACGTCGCCCAGAGCCTCACCGCACAGTCTCACCGGACGACGACTGATCGCAGACCGCCTGTTCACCCACGGTCTCGGGCCGAAAGAATACGTATCGTCGCATTACGGGCACGATCGCTGATCATCGGGTCGAGAAACCGGCTGCCATCGTACTTCTCCCTGTATGCATCGTCGATGCGGTCGAGCAACACGTCGTCGTTGACCGGTTCGAATGCGACGTCTCTCGTCTCGCCTGCGGCCTCGATCCGACCGGCCCCTTCCCGCATGGCCGCCTGATGCCAGCTTGAGTCTCGCCCGTTGTAGGCACGAACGAAGAGATCCCCGTCGACGGACACGCACCAAATCCAGGTCGGCGTGCCGTACGTTTCGCCGTCTTGACGAAAGGGTGCGACGTGCAAATCATCGGACTCGACGATGTCACGCAACTCGGTTTCCAGCCAGTCGCTCATGCTTATTTCGACGTTGATGTGGGCAGAACAAGAGTCTGAATTCGGAATGACGCAGCGACGGATTACTCGTCTGCTCCCTCTCGATATTCGTCGTCCGTAACCGGGTCCATCCATTCGACGACCGAGCCATTCTTCTCTTCCTGGATGGCAATGTGGCTCATCGACTGGCTCGGTGTTGCACCGTGCCAGTGCTCAACTCCGGGTGGGGTCCACACCACGTCTCCGGGCTCAATCTTCCGCCGCTCGCCGCCACGCTGCTGAACCCATCCGTGGCCAGACGTAACGGCCAGCCGCTGGCCGCGGGGATGACTGTGCCATGCTGTGCGCGCGCCGGGAGCGAACAGGACCCGGGCGGCCGACGCACGAGCCGCCTCGTTCGGGCTAAACAACGGTTCGATAATCGCCGTCCCGGTGAAATACTCGGACGAGCCGACGGAGGCCGGACGCGAGTCGAGCTCCGAAACCTCCATTTGCTGGCCCTGAGCAGGCAGGGCCGTCAGAACAACGAGAACGGTGGTCAATGCGATCAGTCGAGTCATGGGATTTGTTGCTGAAATGATTGTGGCGGTAAGATCCGAGAGGTGGTCGTGCCTTCTGAGAAATGCTTGCGTTCGACCCATGCCGCTTGCGGTCGAAGCCGGCCGCCGGCACTTACCAGGGCTGCGTCGTCGGGCCGACAGTGAACTCATTGACGTTCGTGTCGTCGGGCTGGTCGATCGCGAACGCCACGACATTCGCGATGCGGTCCGGGGAGATGCCGTGCTGTTCGTACAGCCCCTCCATCTGCTCCGCCGCGCCTTCGTGACTGATGGAATCGAGCAATTCGGTGTTGATCGCGGCTGGGTAGATCGTCGCGGTGCGGATGTTCGTCCCCTCCTGGGCCGATTCCATGCGGAGGATTTCCATAAAGTCGCGCACGAACCATTTCGTCCCGCCGTACACCGCGTTGCCCGGATAGGCCTTTAGTCCTGCGACGGACGAGGTCGCGATCACGTGCCCGGACTCCTGCTCGATAAAGGTCGGTAGCACCGCAGCGACGCCGTTCAGCACGCCGTTGATGTTGACATCGACCGTCTTTCGCCATTCGTCGGTCTTCATCGCCGAAAGCGGAGCCGTCGGCATGATGCCGGCATTCAAAAAGATGACGTCGACCCCGCCGAACGTGTCTTTTGCCACCTCCACGATCGCATCGTTTTCGGATGGGACGGTCACATCCAGCACCCGGTAGGCGGCCTGCCCGCCATCGGCCTCGATCTCGTCGACGATCTTCTGCAGCTTGCCCTCCCGTCGGGCGCCCAATACGACCTTTGCCCCTTTGCTCGCAAGTAATTTCGCGGTGGCCTCCCCGATGCCGGAAGATGCTCCGGTAATGACGACGACTTTGCCTTCGATATTGCTCATCGTTTGAACCCTTTTGTCATGTGCGTAAACCCGATTCGAGTGACAGAGGCTCAGCTTCGATAAGCCCGAGTCTTTCTCTGTCGTTCGGTTCACATGATATCGAGAGATCGCACGCGCACCTTGATCGATCTTCCAGAATGATTGTATCATCCTCCAGAATCGATCATGTCAGCGTGCGCGTCGTTGCAATATTCTCCATCGCGGCCGTACCCTGTTGAATCAGAAAACAGTCTCCATTCGACGAGACAGACTCAGAACAAACCGCGACAGGACCATGGCTGAGAACATGAACACGCGAGCCGTACAAACGGACTCTGACCATGCTCGCTCAGACCGTGACGCGTTACGAGAGAAGGCGGACCGGTCGGAACTCGTCGAGCGCATTACCCGAGCCATCCCCGACGACGGACGCGTCGAAGTGCTCGAGGGTCTGACGCTGCACCGCTCGTCAAAGCCGACCGAACCGCTACACAGCGTGTCGGAGCCGGCCCTCTGCGTGATGGCACAGGGAGCGAAGCTTGTCCACCTCGGCGACAACCATCATCGGTACGACCCCTACCACTACCTCCTGGTCACGTCCGAACTGCCGATCGCAGGGGAAATCGTGGAGGCGTCGAGGGACAAGCCGTACCTGAGCATGATCCTGTCTCTAGACGCCAATCTCGTGAGCTCCGTGATGGTCGAAGCCGGACACCCGGCTCCCAGCAACGCCTCCAGCGTGCGGGCCCTCGACGTGAGCCCTCTCGACAATGACCTGCTGAGTGCGATGGTGCGGCTGATCCGGTTGATCGAGTCGCCCGACGAAGCAGATGTCATCGGCCCGCTCATCAAGCGCGAGATCGTCTTTCGTCTCTTGCAGGGCGAACAGGGACGCCGACTCCGTCACATGGCGGTCATGAACGGGAGCGACCATCGCATCGCGAGTGTGATCCAGAAGCTCCATGACGACTTCGACCAGGCGATGGATGTTGAACGCCTCGCGGAAGAGGTCGGCATGAGCACGTCCAGCTTCTACGCGCACTTCAAGTCCGTCACCGACATGACGCCGCTCCAATTCCAAAAGCAACTCCGACTGCAGGAGGCGCGCCGGCTGATGCTCACTGAAGACCTGAACGCTTCCACCGCTGGCTACCGCGTCGGCTACAACAACGACGCGCAGTTCAACCGGGAATACAAACGCCTCTTCGGCCGACCGCCCATGCGCGACGTCCATCGGCTCCGGGAGTCGGCCGATGCCGCGGCCTTTTAGACGAACCAGGTAACATGTCACCTCCCTTGTCCTTACTGCGCCATCACGTTTGGATTTACCCAACGAAACGTCAATCGACTCGCGGTCGGGGCAGCAGGACAGCAATCCCAATAACCTACCCCCTACACGAGGTGTCCGACTGCGGCTACACCCGGTCACGTCAAAAGTAGGTCTACAGGATGAGAGTGACTTCCCACGTTCTCATACCGTACAGTCGGCGCTCCCGTCCCGCGCTCGGCTTCTGTGTCGGCATCATTCGCTTTGTCGTCATAGCCTTCATTGGCGAACCTGGGCATGACGCAACGACTCGACACAGACTCCCGCCTCCGTCATGCGTCGTAGAGACTTCCTCCGTCACGCCGGCCTCCTCGCGGGAACGGCTCCTGCCCTCGGCGCACTGGCACCGACCATCCGGAGCCGGCGGGCTGGGACGGTCGACCACGAGCGGCCTCGCCCGTTCGATCCGACGAGCTGGTCCGACGTCCGCGACCAGTTTGCGCTAACACGTTCGCACATCCACATGGCCAGCTTTCTGCTCGCGAGTCACCCGCGCCCCGTTGCCGAGGCGATCGAGCGTCATCGCAAAGGGTTCGACAAAGACCCGGCCACCTACTGGGGGGAACACTTTCGAAGCGCTGAACCGAACGTGCGGGCGGCAATCGGCACCTACCTTGGCGCGGATCCGGCGCACATCGCGCTCACCGACAGCACGACGATGGGCCTCGGGCTCGTCTACGGGGGGCTCGCTCTGAGGCCCGGGCAAGAGATTTTGACGACGCCGCATGGGCACTGGTCGACGCTCGAATCGCTCAACCTCCGTGCGAAGCGGACCGGAGCAAAGGTCAATACTGTGGCGCTGTACGACGACCCGGCAGAGACCTCCGTCGATATGGTCGTCAGTCGCATGCGCGGGGCGATCACCGACCAGACGCGCGTTCTTGCCGTGACGTGGGTTCACTCATCTACCGGCGTGAAACTACCGCTCTCGGACATGGCCGAAGCGCTACAGGACATCAACTCGGGACGGGAAAAGAAAGACCATGTGCTGTTCTGCGTCGACGGCGTCCACGGGCTGGGGATTGAGGACGTGACGGTCGAAGATCTGGGGTGCGACTTCCTCATGGCGGGCACGCACAAGTGGATGTTCGGCCCCCGCGGCACCGGACTCATCTGGGGGCGGCGCGATGCTTGGGACGCGCTGGATCCCATCATTCCAACGTTCGGCCCCAGCGTCGGCGTCTGGATCGGCGCGCTCCCTCCCGACACGCCCTACATCACGCCCGGGAGCGTCCATACGCCGGGAGGATTTCACTCCTTTGACCACCGCTGGGCGGTCGGCGAAGCCTTCCAGTTTCATCTCGACATCGGCAAAGACCGGATTCAGCAACGGATCCACGGGTTGAATACGCGAGCGAAAGAAGCCCTCGCATCGATGCCGCACGTGCGCATGTACACGCCAATGTCCCCGTCGCTGTCGGCCGGCATCATCTGCTTCGACGTTGACGAATACGCGCCCTCGGACGTTGTCGAGCACCTACGCAGCCAGAGCATCATCGCCAGCACCACGCCGTACCGGGAATCGTACGCGCGACTTGCTCCCAGCCTGTTGAACAACGAAGGTGAGGTGGATCGAACGATCGACGCCATTGCTGAACTGGGCTAACCAGGTCAACAGTCCAGAGCTGCTCGCAGTGCCGGGACGGCGTCGGTACGGATGACGTAGTGGTTCCAGTTGTCGGACGTGTCGGCCGGTGACTCCAGCCGGCTCGACGTGAGAAAAAGCTTACTTCCGTCGGGCGTGATGTACGGGTGCGTGTCGTTCGCCGACGTATTGACGGCCGGTCCTAGGTTCACGGGCGTAGACCAGCCGGTATCCTGGCGGGTCGCGATGTACAGATCCTCCTTTCCGTAGCCATCGTCTCGCCCCCACATAGCAAACAGAATGAATCGCTTTTCTGGATCGATATACGGGTTGTTCTCGCCTCCGTCGTCGACGAAGAGCATCGGATCGGCATTCACGGTGTCGCGAATGGATCCTTCGGCATCGATACGCCCGCGGTAGAAGCCCATTCCTTCGCCGCGAACGTACGTCCAGTAATAGATCGTCCCGTCCGAAGCGACGCCTGCGCGCTTCTCGCTGATACGCTTCGTCGTGGTCATGCGGGTAACGTCCGTCCACCCCGATGCTCGCGTGACGCGGTAGAATTCGTCCGCATCCAGAGGAGGAGCCGTGCTCGCAGAAGCGGAGGGACGATCCGAGCCGAACACGATGTATGCACCATCGGGCGTGATAGACGGCGCTCCCTCATCATACCGCTCCAGGTCGAACGGAGCAGGCCGCGGCGATGTCCAACCGGTGTCCGTACGCGTCACCATCGCGATACCGCTCTCTCCATCGCCCCGGTTCGTCGTGTGAAAGAAGAGCGTATCGCCTTCCGGCGTGTAGGCCGTACCGTACACCTTTTCACCTTCACGCGAGATCGTCCCGTCTCCCACGAGCGTCACGGAGTCCGTGACTTGTGCCCAGGCGAAGGGACGGGCCTCCTGCTCGGAAGCCGACCGGCAGCCGAAGAACAGCAGAGCACAGCAAAACGCGGCAATGAATGTGGCGAAACGGACGTGTCGCGAAAACGAGGACTGCATCATCATACGGAAAGAAGAACGGGACGGGATGAGTTTAGAACGCGTCGACGAAACGTTGTAAAGCATATTCTCGTCAGCGCTGAAAATCCCGTCACGTGCGACACGTTGTCGTCCTCCTGCGATAAGCCGGCAGTATGCGATCAGTCGGCAGTCCGGCGCCGAAACCGTGGGGCTCACCATCTTTGTCGATCGGCTCTACACGTCGCACGTCGAGATGGAGCACATCAATGACTTCCGGCTTGACACATTGATGCTGCATCGTATCTTCAAGGACAAACCGGCGCCTGCCTCATCGAACTACGTACAGCCATGTCATCCCCGTCCGCTTCTGCCACGTCCCGCCCGCCAAAGCACCTCTGGATCGTCGGCGGACTTTCTCTTCTCTGGAATGCGTTCGGCGCACTCGACTACCTGATGTCGCAGCTGCAGGTGGACGCCTACATGTCCCAGTTCACCCCGGATCAGCTCGAGTACTTCTACGGCTTTCCAGCCTGGGCGGACGCAGCCTGGGCGTTCGGCGTGTGGGGCGCGGTGGCCGGATCCGTGGGACTCCTGCTCCGCAAAGCCTGGGCGCAGTGGGCATTCGCCGTCTCTATCCTCGGCCTCGTCGGGTCGAGCACGTACTCCATGCTCTTGACCGACGGCATCGCGGTCATGGGCGGAACGGGCCCGCTGATCTTCTCGCTCGTCATCTGGCTCGTCACGATCGGGCTGTTCTTCTATGCGCGGTCGATGACGCAGCGGGGCGTTCTCGCGTGAGAGGCGGCCATCCAGCGTAACCGCTAGCGTCTCCTGCTATAAGTGAGGCGGACGACCTACTCTGCGCCATCATTCCTGCCCAGCCAGCGACGGACCTGTTCGTAGACACCCCGGTCACTCAACAGGTCAAAGTGGCTCAACCCGGAATGCAGGCTTTGGTTTGGTTGCGGGATGCCCAGCGAACGCTCGGGGTCATTGTGCCATCCCAGTGCGCTAGCGACCGGCACGAGTCCATCACCGCGCACATCCGGGCCGATCCCGCGTCCGTTTCGGAGCGTCGCTGCCGCAGCGTAGCACGTCACGTTCTTGGGAAGAGGGACCGCCGTCACGGGCTCGGTCTCGCTCCCCTCCACCACCGTCCCGTGACAAAGATCGTTGATGCCCGCGCTCCGGATCATCCCGACGCGTGCGATCGGAGCGGTGTACGGACTCTTCCCCAGGAGCCGATCCACCCACTGACCGGCGCGCTCAAGCGGAGCACCGTGGTGCGGCGTCCCCAAAAATACAAGCGTGCTCAGCCGCTTCGGCCACCTGTGACCGACCCTCTGTGCATGATAACATGCGCTCCGCGCGACGAGGCCGCCCATGCTGTGCCCGATGACAAACAGTTCGGACGCCGCGTCCGGCCACTCTTGCATGAGGCGTTCCAGAAGCCCGGCGAACTCGCGGCCGTTTTCGGAAATGGACCGGCCCGTGTTGTAGTGCAGGTAGAGCGGCGTGTACCCCAGATTGCGGGCCAGCGCGGCGCCGTGATCGTGCCCCTCCCGCCCCCACTGCAGGTCGTTCATGCAGAGGCCATGCAGTAGCACGAGCGGCGGCGAATCCGGAGACGCCATCTGGCGAGAAAGCGTGTCACGATCCAAAACGAGCGGGCGCCCCTTCACCCGAAACTGCATCGGGAGGGCAAGCGGATTCTTCGTTATCTCAAGATAATCACCCAACACTCCGTTCAACGCAGCCAGAACAGCTTCGCGCTTCGGGGAGACATCACCTCTCTGCTCCCGCTTCTCCAGCACCGGCCTGAGACCTCGTAACGCGGCACCCGCCCCGATCCCCGTCACCCGCGACAGGGTGCGGATCGTTCGGTACACGAACCCCGTGATGCCGCGCGTCTGTCCTCGACGTCCCTCGCCGACGATTGGAGCCAATCCAGAGATGTTGCGATGCATCGCTTCGACAATGTCCGTCATGCCCACGATGCCGTCAACAGCGAGCTGCTGAGCCCCCTGCAGGTCCGACAAGCGCCAATCCCAACCGTCATCGGGAGAGCGTTTCCCCGCCGGGTGTTCCTCGATTCGACTGACACGTTCAGGGTTCATAAGCATGCAAGACAGGTGTAGGCACGTCGAAAACGAACCCGTTCCATAGATGAGAATGTCGCCGCACCATTCGCGTACGCCCAGTGTTAGATCGGAGACCACCCAGCATGCATTTAACGGGCAGGTTCCCATGCGGCTCCGGCCGAAGGGACATTCGATCGTTACGTGGCCCCCGCTCGGCGCCGCCAACAAGTGTCCAGACAAGCGCTACCATGTAAATGAGTCCGTCAGAACCGACCAGATGACTCCAGCACGGACAGGCCGATGAATGTACCCTCTCTAGCGAGAATGGTCACGTGAACAACAACCAACGAGACCCGATGAAAACAGACGAGTCGCGAAAGCAGCGTTCGGTGCGCTACTGGATTCGTCAGCTGTACAATCAGCTCCTCGCCCTCCGGGAGCGTTCGGAATTCCTGCTCCTTCTTGCCGTCGCCATTCTTGCGGCGGGTGCAACGGGCTTCGCGGGCGTGGCAGATGCGGTCGTGGAAGGCGAAGCGCGCATGGTGGACCGGCACATCCTGCTGGCGTTCCGATCGGCGAGTGACCTCAGCGACCCGCTCGGAGGCCCTGCGGTGGAGGAGGCCGTCCGCGACCTCACCGCGCTCGGCAGCGTCCTCCTTACGTCGCTGTTCACCCTTCTCGTCGTCGGCTTTCAATTTCTCGACGGCCGACGCCGACGAGCTATCTTCGTCCTGGGTTCCGTCCTCACCGGCGTCGGCGTCATCTTCGCCCTGAAACTCGGGTTCGACCGTCCCCGCCCGGACCTGGTGCCACATGCCATGGAAGCTCTCTCCCCCAGCTTCCCGAGTGGACATGCAGCTACGTCGGCTGTGGTCTACCTGACGCTCGGCGCATTGGACGCGGAAGCCTTGCCTCGAAAACGCCTGAAGGTGTTTGCCATGGCCATCGCCCTTCTCATCACCATTGGCGTCGGCTTCAGCCGGGTGTACCTTGGCGTGCACTGGCCCACCGATGTGCTGGCCGGCTGGACCATCGGAGCCACCTGGGCACTGGCCTCCTGGCTCCTCGCCCGCGATTTCAGCCGGCGCGGCTGGATCGAAAGCGGTAGCCGCATCATCCAGCGGGACCCATGAACCCTGCAGCGGCTGACCCCGGATGTTCTACCGAATCGATCGCGACCCGTGATTACCGGACAAGCATTGACCAGTTCATGCGCAGGCCGACCGCGAACTCGAGCAACGTCCGGTCCTCGCAGAACGGAAACCACGCGTCTTGGCCACAGGCCCCTAGCTGTGGCGCATGCACACCAATCCGTCCGGACAGCCCGACGAGCGGCGTGATCAAGTAGTGGACCTGTCCGCCCGCTGCCCACCCAACCGAGAATCCATCGGGGGCGATCGGACGAACTTCACCGTCGCCTCCCTGCTCCGTGAATACGGCATCGACGCTCGTTCCGGTCGCGAGAACGTAAAGCTCTGGCAGGAAGCCGGCAGCCGGTTCGATCGGCTGAACGGCGACTCCTGCTGCAATCACACTCATCCGGGCATCTCCATCAAACGGCCGCTCGGAGCAGTTCGAGCCCGGCAAAACAAGACCCGTGCAGGGCGACCGGCGAATCGAACGGTGTTCTGTTTGATGGGAACCGGCGAGGCGTATGGCAAACCGCTCGCGGACCGGGAGATCGAGATAGCCGCCGATACCTGCCGGGCGCTGAAGCGCATTCCCGTATCCGGCGCGCGTCATCCCGACCTCGATGCCGAGCGCCTGCGCGACTGCACCGGACGACCCCGCAGAAAGAGAAAGGAGAACGACGAAAAGTGCGAGTCCGACGCGAACGGCATGACTGATCATCTCGGATACGAATCGCTTCAGGGGAACGGGGTGGCGGAGGCGAAGGCAAAGACAGAGCAGGAAAGCTGCTCGTTCGGGCAGACCTCCAACGTAGATACACGTATAGGCCGGCAAGTACCCCCGGGATCGGAGCGTCCTTGCACCGGCATGATGTTTCAGGCCGGATCCATGCTGACAACAGACCGCCGGTATTCGAGAACGGGACCAAGTTTCGGCTCTGCGTGGCGCTCAGCATTTAGTACGTCGGCTCGCCGTCCGACGTCACCTCCACGCGCGGGCCTTTGAAGGCCTCCGCCCCACCGTCATCGTCGGGAATTTGGACGTGGAGCTCGTACGTGCCGGTCGTGGAAGGAACGGTCAGGGTTCCGTCGAACGGCTGTCCTGCAGACGGGCGACGAAACGTTTTGTATGTGGGCTGACCAACAGGGACGAACGCGTAGCGCGTCGGTTTACGTTCGGCGACGACGAGCGAAAGCCTGACGGTTGTCGACTCACCGGGCGCCATTGCCCACGGCAACGGATCGGCGAGATAGGCCTGCACGCGGGCGAACACCTGGGTGGCACGGCTCGTGTGTTCGGATTCGGACAAACAAACACCGAGGTGTGTCCACTTGGCCTCCATGAGGGTCTCACGGTGGCCCGGACTCTTCATCCAGGAGTCGACGACCATCTCTGCCATATCGCGAGGCGCCCGCCCGCTAGTCGCAGCCCGGCTGTGCGCGTTCTCGGACGCCTCCCCAATCAGGCGCCGGTGTTCGCGCTGAACACGGTCCCACGGCATTCGATCGTCGGAGTCGTTATGACCGAGGTAGTTGTGCGCGATCATGTCCTGGTTGTGCCAGCACGCATTCTGGGCAAGAGTTGGGTCTTCTTTCACCACCGGAATGCCTTCCTTCTGACGCGTCTCGTTCGTTACCTCAAGAAGGTGTTCGTTGACATCGCTGCGTCGGTCCGCCAGATCGTGGTACTCGTCGGACCAGGGAGGCTGGTATGCGGTGCGCGTGTGCCGATCGGGCGGACCGTCGACCATGTAGCAAGAACCGCCTTTCCCGCCTCCGTCACACCGCATGTTGAGGTTGCCGCATGCGGTGAGTCCCCACGTCACCAGACATGCTGTGCAAAAGCCGATTAGAATACGCTGAAAACAGGAGAGAGACATCGCGCTCAGATAGGAGAGAGATTGATATCGCGTTTGAAGAAGCGTCATCCGAAACCATCAGTACGCCGGTTCGCCCGGCGGCTTCACCCAGACGCGCGGTCCGCCCACAACGGTGTACCGCCCACCACCTTTCGGGACGAGGACGCGCAGGGCATACGTCCCGGTGGATTCAGGAAGGTAGAGCTTTTCGGTCAGCGGTTGCCCCGTTCCTTCGTTGAACGCCTTCGCTAGGTTCTCGCCCGCCGGGGCCCACTCGTAACGCCTGGGTGGAGCCGGCGCCTTCTCCAACTGGAAAGAAACGGCGATCGAGTCCCCTGGCGACATGGTCCATGGCAGCGGCTCCTCCAGATACGCCCACGCCTGGGCAAACACCTGCGTCCCCCGGCTCGCAGATGAGTCCTGCGAGACGCACGCCCCGAGATGCGTCCAGTCGCGGTCGAGAATATTAGACCGATGACCGGTGCTGTTCATCCACTGCCGCATAATGCTTTCAGCCCACCGCATCTGGCTCTCACGAGAGGCATCCCGATCCATTCGCCCCGTCGTCAGGGTGTTTTCTCCAACCGTTCCGATCAGGCGTCGGTGCTCGCGAGCGACCCGGTCGGACGGCATGCGGTCGTCCGAGTCTTCGTGCCCCATGTAGCCGTGGCCGAGCATGTCCTGATTGTGCCAGCAGGCGATCTGCGAGAGGGTCGCGTCTTCCCTCAGCACCGATCGCCCCCTGTCGTTGCGCTCTGCGTTAGTCAGGCTTACGACCTCATCCGAAACCAGCGACCATCCGTAGGCGAGATCGTAATATTCGTCTGACCAGACCGGCTGGTATGAGGTACGAGAATGCTGCTCCGGCGGGCCATCGATTTGCGTACAGGAGTATCCCCCTCCAGCACCGTCACACCGCATGTTGACACTTCCACATCCGACGATAGAAACCATCAGCGCGACCACAGCAACCGCTAGGATGCTAGATCGGAGAACGGATCGCGTGAACATTCGAGAATAGGGACTTAGAGGAGAGAGGAACGAGACGTCTCGACAAGACAGGGCCAGTCGCTGCGACGACCGCGCGGAGACCATTCACTGACGGATGGTGACATCGGCGGGCATCGGATCGTCGGTGCCGCCGTACTGGCCAAAGGTGCCGCCCTTTACGACGTAGACTTGCTCTCGGGAGGTGTTGATTTTCCAGTAGAAGCCGTCCCACGACGAGCGGCGGGCGTGGTAAAGGAAAGGCTTTAGCTTCTCGACCTCCCATCCCTGTCGGTACGAAAGGACATCATCGTCCACCAGCATCTGCGGTCCAGCTGCGCCCCGGGACCCGGTAGCCGGATCGTACAGCCAGCGAGCGTTGGGAATGGTGACGGTGAACCGAGACGGGTTGTCGCCCGACCCACGTACCGACAGGTCGAAGCTCACCGCGTCGGACTCGCCGCCGAGGCGCCCAAACGTGCCGTTCTCGACGCGATAGACCGTCTGGCGAGACGTATTCACCTTCCAGTAGAAGTCGTCCCAATAGGTATAGCGGACGTGATACAGGAAAGGCTTGACCTCGCGGACATCCCAGTCGTCCCCATACGACAGCACGTGGTTATCGGCCGCCACCTGCGGCCCGTCCCACCCCGGCTCGTACACGATCGTTGTCTCGTCGAACCGCAACTGGATTTGCGCCGGGGGGGCGTTCGTCGCACTACCGGTCGCCGTCCTCTCTCTGGTTTCTGCCGTGGTGGCCTCACGCTCATCATCTGCTTCCCGAGCCGCCCTACGCTCGTACGTGCTCATGCCCGTTCCGGCCCAGAACGACGTGATGTAGTCGGCGCGATTCCGGCGATTGTTGTCGCGGCCAATGAAGCAGTGCCGCGTATGGCCCCGCGCCCAGTCGAGAGCCTTCTCGGCATCGATTTCGTTGTCGAGCATGGCCATGCGAGAGCGACCATCCGTCAGTACATATCCGTCACTCCCTTCATCGACGATGCGGAGGTCGGTCGGATCATATGAGATACAATCCGACTCCGGCGGCGCATCACCGTCCACGCTCGACTGGCCCTTCCAGTACTCGAACACGTAGGTGTCACGGTCGGCACGAGTGTTGTCGCGCCCGATGAAGCAATGGGACTCGTGCTGACGGGCAAGCGCTGCCATGTCTCGCGCGTCCCGCTCTGAAGCGGCCTGGAGCATGCGGCTCTGCCCGTCCGTGACGACGTATGCTCCACCGTCTCGCTCGACGCGAACCTCGGACGCATCAATGGCGATGCAGTCCTGGGAGCCGCCGGGCATACTGATGTTCTCCATCATGCTCTTGCATCCGGAAAAGACCATCAGGCCCAGCAGCAAGGCGGCGACCCCGACGACGGCAGGGGGATCGAAATGGACGTTCGGGAACGATGACGGCTCGGGAGAGGGATCGTAGCTGGAAAACGCCATGGAGAGAGGAGTCGCATTCGCTGGAAACGTCGATCTAGAGCTTGCCAGATTGCAACAGCCGAGGTGAGCTGATGCGTTTCGGCTGCGACCGTTTGGATTCAGTCGACTGGCACGTTCGGGATGCTAGCAGCGGGGCACGGCGGCAATACCTTTAATCGCGCACTTCAACGTATACGTAACGGAGGACGATTGAAAATGAAGACCGCCTGTTCACCGTTCACGGTCGTCACCGGAAACGCGTCTCTGACCGCTTCGGAAGAGGAAAAGCGAACGGAAAACGAGTAACATCCATCGTCCTCACACATGAACGCCGCGCCTCCCACCAGGCAATCTCACACGAACGCAAAGACTGCCGCCGGCAGAGCTCATAATTGCTCTGCTCCGACGGCAGTCTGCTACCCCTCCCAGGGTTCAGGCGAAGCCTGTCAACACCCATTCAGCGTGCCCGGTCCCGACACATCTCCTGATCAGTGGCCGAGGAACGGACCGATCGATCAGACGAAGAAGGCCTGTGAGCGGCTACCTCCGGCGAGCTTCAGCATTTCTCCCACGGTGATGATGTCCTCGAGATCGTCGATCAAGTCCTCGCGCTCAAGCTTGAACATCTCGACGGCGAGCTGACAGCCATAGATCTTTCCGCCGCCTGCGACGATCATCTCCAGGAATTCGGACACGGGCGGAATGTCGAGCTCTTCCATCTGCTTCTTCATGGCTTTCGACACCATCGCCTCGAACCCCGGCAGGCCTCCGACCATCGTCGGCAGGTAGCGGCTCAACGCCGGATTGCCGACCGTCGCCGTGTGCAGACCATCCTGCTTTTTCTTGGTAATGGCGTCCAGGCCAAAAAAGGTGAAGAAGAGATGCGTCTCGATGCCTTCCATCACGGCACCGTTCGCCATGATGAGCGCAGCGTACACGTCTTCGAGTGTGCCTTTTGAGCTGATGATGAGCACCCGTTCGAGTGAATCCTCATCGGTGGTTTTCTGGCCGAATTGTTCGGCGTATGAGAGGGGAGCTTCCATGACTGTCACCGTGGATTGAGCGCGTGGGACGTAGGCTTCCGTGCGGAGGACTCGATATTAGACGCAACTGGCGGGCTTCGGAATGCCCGCAATCTTGCTCGATATCTTGAGGGGTCCGCCGGGGAAGAGGTCGTAGAACTCTTTGATCGACACGATGCCCGATTTCCCGACGCGGCGGATCGTTAGTTTCGCACCGGACTCTTCCTGTTCACGCAGGAAGTTGATCACATCCCAGTGTTTGTCCGTCAGGTCGATCTCTTCGACAGCAGCGATTTCGCGCGCCATCTCCGGGATCCAGTCCGACATGTTCTGCAGGTAGCCTTCGGCGTCGAGGGCAACGGTCTGTCCGGCAAGTTGAACGTCCATGGTTTTTCAGGTCTGAGTTCAGAAGAGCAGAGAGGGGGTTTCGTCAGTTAGCGACAACGGCATCCGGCTGTTTGCCCACCATCGACATCTGATTTGTGACCGGCAACTCGCGACCGGTGAGCAGCACGTGCCAGTAGATCCAGCGGAAGAAGAGTTTGCCCACATGGTTCAGGCGCGTTTCCTTCAAGAGCTTCATCGGTCCGAGTGCGGGGAGCGGATAGGTCCCCGGGAGCGGCTCGGTGTCGTAGTTGAAGTCGATCAGCGTCGCCTTCCCGAAGCCCGTTTCGATGAAGCAGTTGGCGTGCCCGTCGAACGAGGGCTCCAGCGGCTCTCCGTGGATGTGGTGCAGGATGTTCTCCAGGACGGTATCGCCCATGAAGTGCGCGACCGATCCCGCCTTCGACGTCGGGACGTTGGTGGCGTCACCGATCACGAAGATGTTGTCGTGATCCTTTGCCTTCAGCGTGTGCTTGTCGGTCGGGATAAAGTTGAGATCATCGAGGTCGCCCATATCACTGGCCTCGACAAACTCGGCGCCCTTGTTCACGGGGATGGACACGAGCAGATCGAAGGGCACCTCCTGGCCGTCATAGGACACCAGTGTTTTCGCGTCCTCGTCCACTTCCATGAGGTAGAAGTCCGAGATCACGTCGACGCCTTTCTCCTCGAGCAGTCCGCCGAGCACCTTCGTCGCCTTCGGCTTGGTGAACGCGCCGGGAAGCGGCGTGACGTATGAGATCTCGACCCGATCTCGCATGCCTTTTTCCGTGAAGTACGCATCGGCAAGGAAGGCGAACTCCAGCGGCGCCACCGGGCACTTGATGATCGACTCCGCCAGGTTGATCACCAGGCGGCCGCCCTCCCATGTCTCGAGCTTCTTCGCAAGGCGCGTGGCGCCGTCGAACGTGTAGAAGTCGAAGATATCGTTGTACCAGAGATCACCGTGGAGGCCCGGCGTCTCCTCCGGGTCCGGCGTCGTGCCCGTCGCGATCAGAAGCACGTCGTAATTCAGCGTCTGTCCATCCGAGAGATGCACAACGTTCTCTTCCGGCTCGACGCGCGTCACCTCATCCCAGATCACATTCGTGCCCTTCGGGAAGAAGTCTTCCTTCGGCCGCGTGACGTCGCCCTCATTATACATCCCGAATGGAATAAATAGGAAGCCCGGCTGATAATAGTGGACTCGATCTTTGTCGACGATCGTCAGACGCCATTCCGATCGGTCCAGCGCGCGAACAAGCTTGTTTAACATCATCGTACCGGCTGTACCGGCACCGAGAATAACAAGATCTTTCATGGGGTCGCGGGGCAATGTGATCATTCAGTGGCGCGACAAACATCCTCAACGCGCACCTTTATATTCTGTCACAAGAATCTATTAGTCAGCAAGGGATCTCTCGTAGTGCGTGCGGGGAGCATAAGGGTACCGGTGTAGGGGATTTTCGCACGCGGCCACATAACCGACGGTGCAGCCAGCCCCCACAGCCCGTCCCTCTCGCTCCCATCATGGAAACGAATCCGACCGGGATCGGTGAGACCGGAGACAGTCATTTACAGGATGAGGCGATCGCCCCAGATGTGCCCTGCCGGACGAACCGCAGCCGCCATCGCCAGTGAGGGTCGATTTCGTTTCCTCCGCTCGATCATGCCCGGAAATGGCTCGCCGTGCCCCATTCTCCAGGGTGGGCCTTGCTCCGCTCCCGGATTTTCCTCTCGTTAACGTTCTCTGAGCGCCGTGACTACTGCATCTGACGTACCGCGTTCTTCCACCACAACGCCGCATATCGTGGTGATCGAAGACGACGACAACTTGCTGCAGACGTACGGCGTCTTCCTTCGCCACTTTCTCTCGGCCGAACCGGTAAAGCTGTTCGACGCGATCGAGCCCGCACTCGAGTACTTGCGCGATGCCACCCCGGACATCATTCTGACAGATCTTTCGCTTCCGTCCGTGGAGGATGCCGGGGTCGTATCCATTCTCCATGACGCTGCGCCCGACGTGCCGATTCTCGTGATATCGGGCTCATCGTCGAACCGACTGGTCCGCGAGTCCCTCGACGGAGGAGCAATTGGTTATGTGTTGAAGGGCAAACGCAGCGAGATTGTCGAGGGCGTGGAGGCGGCTTTGCGTGGCGAATCGTACCTCAGCGGCGAACTCAGCATCTAAATTCATCTCTTTCCTTCCGAAACAAGTCCGTCCAGCCCAGACGGATGCCTGTCCCCCGCACGTTTCCCCCGAGTATGTCCGAGCATCGCCTTCAGAATGCCATCTACCAGTTCTTTCATGGGAAGCGTCATCCCATCACGATCCCAAACTGCGGGGCGTGTGGCGTGGGAAAAGCCGACCTCCTCTCCGTGACAAAGGCTCATCTCGTGCACGAAGTCGAGATCAAACACACGGTGGCCGACTTCCACCGCGACTTCGAGGAAAAGACGTACAAGCATCACGCCCTCGCAAATCAGAAGGGCTACCGAACGGCCAACTACTTTTGGTTCGGCGTGCCCGAAGACCTGATCGAGCCCGACGACGTGCCCGATTACGCGGGTTTACTGTACGTAAACGAAGCCGGGGGCGTCGATGAAATCATCTCCGCCCCCCGGATCCACAGTAAGAAGCTTCGCGAACGCGACCGTGCCTACATCGAGCGCGGACTCACGCTTCGCTACTGGAATACCCGCCTAACGTAGCAGCCCAGAGCTCAGAGCCCTAGGCGAGCGCGCTGAACCCTGAACTCTGAACTCTGAAC
Organism: Longibacter salinarum; assembly: GCF_002554795.1. Taxonomy (NCBI): domain Bacteria; kingdom Pseudomonadati; phylum Rhodothermota; class Rhodothermia; order Rhodothermales; family Salisaetaceae; genus Longibacter; species Longibacter salinarum. The sequence goes on from NZ_PDEQ01000007.1 coordinate 26,062, forward strand.
CGTGAACTCTGAACTTTAGAGCTCATCTCCCGGGCTTTTCTGCTTCTCGAGTTCGTCGCCGGCTCCAGCGGCGATGCGAATCATCTTCGATAGAACCTCCGACGAGGCTTCGGCATCGATCTTCGCAACAAAATAGACGGTGCCGCTCCCATCTGCTGCCAGCGACCCGACGACCATGTCCCAGGAGGCCTCGATAGCCCACTGCGCGATCTCATCTGGAAGGGTCGATGTCTCGGACTTATACACGGGCGACCAGACCTCGCGAATCTCCAGTCCCTGGTTCTCCAGCGTATTGCTGATCACCCACACGAGCTGCGAACGATCCTCTTCCTCGAAGCCAACGACCATTTTGAAATCGCCATCGTCGTCAATTTCATAGTTCCAGTCTTCCGCATCGAGCGCCTTCTTGACGCGGGTATCGTACGATGCGGAGGAACTGCTGGACCCGATCTGGGCGGAAGCAGGAAAGACAGCAAGAGAGAGAACAACGGCGAGAAGCAGTGTACGCATGGGCAAGCGCGCGGCGAGGACAAAGGAAAGAGGAGGCGATCAGACATGAATCGCTCCCGGAAGATACGTAACAAGTCGCACTCTAACTCTCAGGATAATTTCAGAAGGTAGCCAGACGCCGAACCCTGAACCTTGAACTCTGAACCATGAACTCTGAACCGTGAACTGTGATTTCCCTTACTCATCCCGGAGCGTGGTCGCGGGGTTGAGGCGAGCCGCTCGGAACGCCTGTGTGCTAACCGCGAGGAGAGCGATCACAAGGCTGGCTGCACCGGCCACCACCAGCAATCCGACGCCAATGTCCGTTCGGTAGGCGTAGTAGGACAGCAATTCATTCATGGCGAAATACGAGATTGGCAACGCGACAAAAAATGCGAGGGCAACCAGTTGGATGAATTCGCGAGAGAGCATCCCGACAACCTGTGCTGCCGTGGCGCCCATCGCCTTGCGGATGCCGATCTCTTTCGCCCGTCGCTGGACCGTGTACGTCGCCAGCCCGAACAGTCCGAGGCAGGCAATCAGAATGGCCAGCGCTGCGAACAGCGTGAACAGCCGGCTTGCCCACTGCACATCGCGGTGAACCCGATCGTACCTCTGATCGAGGAAGGTGTATTGGAAAGGCGTTCCACCCGCGATCGCGACCCATGCATCACGGATACCGTCGAGCGCTACGGACGTATTTCCCGGAGTGAGGCGCGCGTAGATGCTCTTCGGGCGGCTGGGAGTCGAATTCGGATGATCGAGAAGGATGGCCAACGGTTTTACTTCCTCCCGCATGGACGCGTAGTGAAAGTTTTCGACGACGCCGATGACATCGTACGTGCACAACGTGTCGCACGACTGAAGTTGCTGCTGTAGAGGCTTATCCCACCCGTACAGGTCGACCGCCGCCTGATTGAGCACCACTGCGGTGGAATCACCTCTTCTCGCGGGGTCGAACGCGCGTCCCTTGACGATCGACATGTCCATCGACTCGATGAAGCGGGCGCCGACCTGCATGTATTTCAGCGCTTGAACGTCGTCTCCATCTCCGCCGACGGGCATGAATGAGGTCTGCGAGACGCCAGTGAACAATCCCTCTCCCATGGCGACGGATTGCACGCCTGAAACGCGCCGCAGACGCTCGACAAATACGTTTTGCTGCGCCTCCAGATCGTCGGACCGCTTGATCTCGACAACGCGCTCTTTGTCCAATCCGAGACGCTTCGACTGGATAAAGTCGAACTGGCTCTGCACAACCAGCGTCCCGATGATGAGGACGATAGAGATCGCAAACTGGAAGACCACAAGACCCTGACGCAACCGTCGCCCCTGGCCGCCCGAGGTCGTCGGACCGGACGCGCGCAGGACCGTGGACGGAGCGAAGCGCGATAGAACGAGAGCTGGATAACTGCCGGCAATGGCACCGATAACGACAGCCACGGCAATTCCTCCTGCGAGAACACCTGGACGGAGCAGACCCGATGCCGTCAGCGACGTACCCGCCAACTGATTGAAAAGAGGCAGCGTGGACATCGCGAGGAGAAAGGCTATCACCGTTGCGATCGCCGTCGTCAAAATGGCCTCACCGAGAAACTGTCCGGTAAGCTGCTCCCGCGCGGCACCGAGTGCTTTTCGCATTCCGACTTCCGTCGCGCGCTCCGTCGCACGCGCCGTCGCCAGGTTCATGAAGTTGATGCACGCGATCAACAGGACGAAGATGCCGACGAGAGCCAGCAGATACACCGTAGCGATGGAGCCGCTGGGACCAATGTTGTTGTACGGCGAATGGAGATACACGGAGGGAAGTGACTCGGCAACGAGGCGATAAACGAAGTTGTCCGACGGATCGCCAAATCGCTCCTGAATGTCTTCCATCGCCCGGTTCTCGACAACAGCGTCGAGTTGCGCCTGGAAATCTGCCGTCGTGGCCTCATCCACGAGCCTCGCATACGTCACATAGGCAAACCCTGTCCAGTTCTCCTTGAACACGTCGCGTATACCCTGCCGCCGAGCGACCGCTCGAAACTGAAGGTGCGATGTCTCTGGCACGTCCGCCATCACCGCGGTCACGCGCCGAAGCCCGCCGTCCATCTGCAACGTCTCACCGACAACATCCGTCCGGTCGAACAATTCTTGCGCGGTTGTCTCGGTAAGAACGACGGCATCGACCGGATTCAGCGCCGTGCTCCGGTCTCCCTGGATCACCTCGAAGCCGCCAAATACATCGAAGAACGTCGAGTCGGACTTCAGCGTCATGCGTTCAGACAACGACATCGACCCGCGGCGAAAGATGACGCGGCTGGGACGCACCCGCACGACGGCCTCGGCCTGCGGAATGTCGCTCCGAATCGCGGGAGCGAGCGGTGCTGGAACGCCAATGGTTTTGTTTATCGCATCGGTGATACGTGCCTCAAGAGCGACACGATGAATCCGGTCGGCTTCGGGATGAAAATCGTCGAAGCTCATTTCCCGCTCCACCCAGAGGCCGATGAGCAGGCATGCGGCGATGCCGATGGTCAAACCCATTACGTTGATGATCGTCGGGCCGATACGCTTACGGAGACTCCGTGCGGCGATCGTCAGGTAATTGAAGAGCATGGATCGATGCAATCGAGAAAGAAGCCGGCGAGGCAAAAGACGCTATCTGTTGATTGGTTACACAATCAGCGTTCCGCGGCGCCTACCCGAAAGGAACGGCCAAAAAGGGCGATTCCCGTCCCGCTGACCGTGCGCGATCGCACACGCTCCGTGCGTCAGCGCACAACGGGGTCCCCCGATCCGAACGCAACATCCGTTAAAGCGTTGCTCTCCCCGCAGTGCAAGCGACGACTTTCCTGACCCCGGTGCTTATGGAATCGATGCCATCCGATACGCTCTCCCCCTGGTGGGGCCCGGTCGATCTCGACCTGAACACAGCCGCGTGCTGGAACGTGGGCCCGACGACGCTCTGGGCGTATCGGACACCCCAGGACTGGCGGATTCTGTACTCGTCGACCGGCGACGCGATGCAGCACGATTCGTCGGTCGAAACTCCATTAGGCGTCGATCGCTGGGAGGAGATGGAGGCGCAGGCGCAAGCGGATACCGCCTTCACCCTCCATCGCCACACGTTTCGATCCACCCCGACGACGCTCGACATCCAACCCGTGAGCGCGGACCGATCGATTGTCGTGCGGCCGGAGCATCCGCTGTCTATTCCGCCCGGCGAAGAAGTCACGCTGTACCTCAGCCTGCCGCTCTGGATTCGAGTCGTCGCCGGGACGACCGCGCTGGAGGAGGTGCCGTCGCACCGACCGTCGGACACCTGGTTCGGCCCCTCGACACAGGAGGGCGAGCTATGCTACGCAACCAAGACCGCCGGCCGCCTCCGCCTCACCAATCTGCCCCTTCGCCCCCACCGCAGCGTCACGCCGCTCCGCATTCGCAACGACGCGCCTGACAGCCTCCCGCTGGAACGCATTCACGTCCCGGCTCCGTATCTTGCCCTGTATGCAGCGGACGGTGAAGACGCCCCCACCCACCTGTGGACGCAAGCCCTCACACTCACGCGAGACAAGGGCGGCGTCATCACCGAAGTGCGGATCCGCACCGGCCCACCGCGCGACCTGGAGGATGCTGTGCGCATTCAGGAACCGAGGCGAGAGATCAAGTCGGGGCTCGTCTTAAACACATTTCGCGCCATCGAAGGGCTCCTTGGAACAGCATAATATCCCGGAGATCCTCCGACAACAAGACTCGCGCCCCTTTCCCTGAACGAACCGACTTGGCTACATGGAGCAAGCGTGGAGCTTCATTGAACAACTTGCGGCAGACGAAGAGGTCATCGCGGCTGTACGCGCGGCCCTCAAGATTGGCATCGGCTTTCTCGTTGCGCGCCTCGCCAGCCATGCCGTGTCGCGCATGTTCGCGACGCAGACAACCGCACACCAGGAAATCCTCGCGCGCCGCGTCACGTTCTACCTCATCCTCGGCGTTTTCTGCGCGTCCGCGCTTTCGGAGCTGGGCTTTGACCTGGGCATCCTTCTCGGGGCCGCGGGGATTCTGACGGTCGCGCTCGGGTTCGCCTCGCAGACCTCCGCCTCCAACGTTATCAGCGGCCTCTTTTTGCTTGGGGAAAAACCGTTCGAGGTCGGCGACGTGATCCGTGTCGGCACTACGACGGGCGAGGTCCTCTCCGTCGATCTTCTCTCCGTCAAGCTGCGCACATTCGACAACCTCTTCGTCCGCCTGCCGAACGAGACGATGATCAAGTCGGAGATCGTGAACCTGCAGCGGTTTCCGATTCGCCGCTACGATCTCCAGGTGGGCGTGGCCTACAAAGAGGACATGCGGGCCGTGCGGGATGCGCTCTCTGAGGTCGCGGAGCAGCACCCGTTATGCCTGGAGGAGCCGGCCCCCATGGTTCTGTTCCAGGGGTACGGGGAGTCGTCGCTCAACTTTCAGTTCTCCGTGTGGGCCAGTCAGGAGAACTACATGGACGTGCGCAACTCCATTCCCGCCGAGGTCAAAGAAGCCTTCGACGCGCGTGGCATCGAGATTCCGTTCCCCCACCGGACGCTCGTCCCGGCAAGCAGCGGTGCACCGTTTTCCATTCAATCTGCCCACGATACCGCCGATTCAGCCTGACGCGCGCGGCCGCCTTCACCAACCGAACCGAATCTGCACGGCGTGCGCGTAGGTCGATCCATCCTCCGGGATGATGCCCTCTTGCCGACCATAGATGGCGTAATCGATGTAGACCACGCGCCCATCAATGCCAACACCGACCGTCGGGAGCCCCTGGCTGAGTCCCGCCCGAAATTGTAGCGGCCCAGCCTTCGTGTCGGTCCCCAACCGGAGGCGACGAAAAACGGACTGCCGCGCCCCGGTCGTCGAGGCCGTCGACCAGTCGAGGAGCACGGTGGTATCTCCCATACGAGGCATGTACCGCCGAGGGATCACGTAAGCCAGACCAAGGCGCATACTCGGTCCGTCGTAATCGTCAAGAAGAGACTGCGCACGTTCGACAGAACCGGGCTCCGGCTCGTCGTCAAATGCTCCGAAGAAGTCGTCTTGGTCGTACGATATGTTGCCTCCCACGAGATCGTACACGGCGAGTCCCGCCGTCAGCCCCTTTACCTGTGCGATGTCGTACTGAACACCGAGATCGACCGCTATCGTCGATCCGGACAGGACCGGAGGAACGTCATAATCCTCCACACGCTGCCGATACGTCGACACGTAGCGTCGCACGTAGCGAGTGGTCAGCCCGGCGCGAAGTCCGGTCATTCCGATCGGGACACCAGCTCCGACCGCAACGATGCCGTCGGTCTGACCAAAGACGGCAATGTCCGGCGAAACGCCACCGGGGATCGCTTGCGCTCGAGCCGTCTGCGTGACGAACGCGCCAGCACTCATCCCGACTCTGCCCGCCCGAAACGCCGCCGAGGGAAGCAGAACGGCCGACCGAAGCGTGAGCGGCCGTCGAAAAAGGTCGAGAGCCTGTCGCTCCACCTCGTCGACTTCCTCATCGGTTCGCTCCTCAATATCGGCGAGCTCGTCTTCGAACAGGTCGATCGCATCGCTGATGCGCCCCGGTCGGCCACTCGCCGTCACGCCAAGAACCGTAAACCTGGGCGCGTTGCCCCACGCTGCCCCCAGCTGAGCCGGATTGATCAACGCAGAGACGTACAGATCCGGTCGAGCTACCCCGGCGTCCCCGCGCGCAAGCATGTCCGGCAGGACCGGCATCGCGTGGGTGTCTGCGTAGCTTCCCTGCGCAGATGCATGCGGAGAAGGCGCGACGAGGGAGAACACAATCACAACCGCTGCAATCCAGGTGCAGCACGGTGAAATGAACGGTTGGTCGTGGAAATGCGTGGAGACGAAACGAATCCAGTCCTCACGCCAGACGGTGCATCGAAGGCGAGACATAGCCGGAGCACAAAGCGGGTCAACCAGAGACAAACCCGGATCCTGAATTCTTCTGTAGCACGTTCCGGGCAGGAATTGGTCGACACAGTACGACAAATTTCCGCTGTCGGACCCATCCTATGAGGACAGTGCACCGCTCCCCAAGGCGCAATTTTCCTGTCCAAATGGATATTGCCAGTGCTACACCAGCGTACCTCCTCTCAAGCGTGAAGGATGTTGCCACGCTCCGCTCAACACCCTACCACCGGGCCGTGTACCCGCGGAAGTCGAGGTGAACGAACGGACCACGGTGCGAGGCTGGGCCATACGTTCCGAGCCCGCCGATGAACGTCCCATCTTCGCCGGCCGCCGACTCGATGATGTCAGCCAGATACCGCGCATCCGCTTCGGTCACGCGCCCATCGCGGTTCAGGTCATCCATTCGGCCATCATTGTCTACGTCGACAAAAACGTCGGCCGCGTCACCGTAGAGGTGTCGGCTGTAAATGGTGGTGTTGCCAATGGCACGGTTGTAAAACGGCGTACGAAAACCGCTCATGACGTGAAGCGTCGCCGCGTCGTGGCCTTTCTCGCGGACGGCAGCCAGAACGTCCTCGAGGGCCTGAATGAGCTTCGTATCGAGGAGCGCGAACTCGGTCGTGCCCCCCTGCTGCTTGCAGAGAAACTGGGCCAGGCGAAAGTTGGGCGAGACCCGCACGTCGCGATTCGTCTCGGTCACACGGACAAAACCGCGAGGCCGCTCATACGTCTCCAGCCCGCCGCGGGCCTCGCTCTGGTAGCGTCCAATGCGATACCCCTCTATCGAGGTGCCCCGGTGATCCCAGGGCTTCAAGACAAAGATATGGAGTTGCAGCGACGCATCACGTTCGGTGTCGCGCACGGTGAGGCGGGCGGTGCCGGGTTTATCCGGGGCATGGTACAGCCACTGATTCCCGAGTCCCTGCACGGCCTCGCCTGCATTCGCTGTTACCTCAACGGAGCGCGCGTTTCCGATACTCACCGGGACGGATTCTCCGGGCATCACAGACACCGCCATGACGCGCTCGCGAATGAGGTCGTCGCCGAACCGGAGGCGAAGCGGAGATCGTGGTTCGTCCTCGTGCGCCGCGTCATCCTTCCAGGAGGCCGACAAGACGCCGGATGAAATCACAGGAGCGGGTGCGGTCTGAGCCATCGCTTCGCCATTGGGACGGGCACGCACCTCGTCACCCAACTCGGTTACGGACACGTAGCCCGTGAGAAAGAGAAGAACGACGCTGACGAACGCAACGGCTCGGGCGGTGCCACCAGGTAGAACAGGCATATGCAATCAGGGGTGCTACGGTGAAGCGGATGCTGAACGGCGAACCCGTTGTCAATGAACGGAATCCGCAACGACCTGAATGAAAGGACAAAATACGTACCGCCTGGCAAAAGATAGCGAACGGACGGGCGATTTCCCCGCTCGGTCTCCCACAACGTCAGGAGACGACCCTGCGATCCTCTAGAGCTTCGAGAAGCAACACGTCCCGACCATACACGTCGTTTCGGAAATGAACGTCGCCATTCTCGGTCCAGGTCGTCCAGTACTGCAGATGAACCAGGACACGTTCATTCAACACCACGGCTTGCTCCGTCGTACCATCCTGCATCGCGGTGCGAATCCGCTCGGGGGTCCAGTCGGGATGATCTGCGAGCAGATAGACCGCCAACTCCGCAGGTTTCGCCACACGGATACAGCCCGAGCTAAATGTCCGCTCCGCCTGCTCGAAGAGCCCGCGCTCCGGTGTGTCATGCAGGTAAACGCTGTACGGATTCGGAAACATAAATTTGACACGACCGAGCGCATTCCACGGGCCGGGATCCTGCCGGAGTCGGTATGGAAAGTTGGACGCCGACGTTGTAGACCAGTCGATCATGGCGGGGTCAACGCGGGCAGCGTCAGCGCCCCAGCCGCGAAACACCTGAATGCGCTGCCGCGCGAGATAGCCTGGATCCCGACGGATCATCGGCAGCTTATCTTGGACAGCCAATGATTGAGGGATGTGCCAATAGGGGTTGAAGACAAGGTAGGAGATTTCGTCCGAGAAGACGGGCGTCTGGCGAAACGGCCGTCCCGTGATCACCCGCATCGACAAGACGGAGCGCCCGTCCTCGATCACGTTCAGGGAAAAGCCGGCAATGTTCACCACGACATAGCGCGATCCCAGATTGTCGGGCATCCATCGCCACCGCTCGAGGTTTATGCCAATCTGCCGCACGCGCTGATCGGCTGACACGTTCATCGCCGCTCTCGTTGTCGGGCCGATCGCCCCATCGGTGGCGAGTCCATGCCGCCTCTGGAACCGAAGAACGGCCGCCCAGAGATCATCATCAAAACGATAGACGGTCTCGGCGGTCGACGTTGCTCCCGTATCCGCCGGTGCCGTCACATTTCGTTGCGAAAACGGAGGTGCCGAAGCAACTCGCGCTCGCACCGAGTCCACCGGGATCGGCAAATCTCCGGTGATAGCCAGCCGCTCCCGAACGACAGGGACTCGCGCATCGAGCTGACCGGCCTTCAATGTCGGGCCCTCCGGAATGGTCGGCCACCCTCCATTCTGTTCGAACTGCTGGTATCGTTGAAGGGCGCTGAGCAGCGAATCGTACGGCGCGGCCGACGGCTGCACCGTGGATAGAGCGGCATCCAGATCGCCGGTTCGTTCCAGGACGCGGAAGAAGACCTGTTCGTCCCGTTTCCGCGTGGGCGCGTCCCACAGAGGCGTCACCTCGCCCGGCGAGACGCGGCCCCATCCAAGATGGGCAGCATATCGGTACGCGGCATGCATGCACAGCAACTCGAGGTCTACGAGGCGCTGAACAGCCGTTGTATCGGTTGAATGAGCCGACTATGCGAGCGACTCAATGCGATCTGCAGGATAGTCTGCAGGGGATAGTCCCTGATCATCCGCATGGCGCAGCGCCACGACGAGTTGGTCGACGATTCCCCGCGGCCCGCTGGAATCGACCCAGAGCGGGCGAAAACTCGTCTCCTCGTACCACTGCATGATCGATCTGCTTCGCGCCGCGTCCGCCGTCGGCATCGCGTCCAGGCCCTGCGCTTCGCTTTCGATACGCATCCGGACGCCATCCGCGACGAGCCGGAGCGTGGAGTCTGGCCGAGACGGCTCTTCAACAACGGAATCCGCTGCAGCAGGTGGGGCATCGGTGTCGTCTGTTGCGGACGCGCCCTCGCCCTGATTGCATCCGGCCGTCAGCAAGATGACCGCGACAAAAAACAACAATATCGATCGCATAGCATCCTCTCCCGATGCAGGAAAATCGGAATTCGACGGGCGAATCACAGGCGATATCGCCTTTTGTCATATCATAATTTAGACGTCTCACCTGACTCATTGCTCCGTTTTCCCCTCCGCCGTTGGTTCACCAGGTAGATTGCCGGTGAAGGTTGAGATGGAGCATCGCGTTGTCGTTGACGAGCGAGGTCGGCTCGCATACCATGGAGAGACCGTCGATCCACTTGCCCGACTGAAATTCCCCGTGCCCCACTACCTGAATCTCGACGAATGGCCTCGGCGACCGCAATTCGACTTCTACAGCCGCCTCGACAACCCCTTTTTTAACGTCTGCGTGGACATCGACGTGACGGAGTTGAAGGCGTGGACGGATCGCCAAGATGCGTCCTTCTTCCTGGCCTCGCTGTACGCATCGCAGCGCGCGACGGAGTCCGTCCCCAATTTCCGGTATCGGCTCGATGGAGACCGCGTGCGCGTGCAAGACCGAATCGTCCCCGGCTGCACGATCTTACGGGACGACGACACCTTCGGGTTTGGCTACTTCGAGCCGGCCCCCACGTTCGACGAGTGGCAAGAAGCGGGGCGCAAGGTGATTGAGCACGTCCGTTCCACAGCGGGACTGGACGACCGACCCGACGACGGCGACATTTTGCACTACTCCGTCCTGCCATGGGTCTCGTTCACGAGCTTCTCTCACGCTCGCAGCTTCGGGACCGACGACTCGGTGCCAAAAATCGTCCTCGGACGCTTCACCGAGCGGGAAGGACGCCTCCAGATGCCGGTGTCGGTGGCGGTCCACCATGGCCTGATGGACGGGCTGCACGTCGGGCGCTACGTGCAACGGATGGAAGCCATCTGCGCGGACCCCGATCAGCTCGAACAGCCACACAGCGGTTAAAAAAGGAACTGGAGCGAGGCAAACCATCGCCTCCATGGGCACCAACGTTCAGTTGGAAAACATCCGAGTAGGCGCCATGGCAGGTGTCGCGATCGGACGCTAACAGCAGGCTACCGTCATTGATCGGAAGGTTACGTATTCATCAGATCAAACATCGTGGGGCTGTCAGCATCCATTCGACCGTCCTCCATCGCCTCACCCGGAGCGTCCTCATCCGCCCCTTGCTTTTGCCTGCGTTTACGAGGAGTCTCGACTTCCTCCATTCGGGACACGGCGCGCCGAAGCAACTGTAGGGTCGACTCGCTCGAAGCATTCGAATCCGGATGTTCGTCGCGCCCCTCCAACGCGTCCACCAACTGATGTAGAGAGGTACCGTCATCGACCGGATTGATCAGCACCCGGTTGATCAGATACCGAACAAAATGATCGACCGAAACGCCCAGATGCTCAGAAACACTCCGGAGCGCGTCGACCTGTGCCTGCTCGAGTTCGACCGTCATCGACTCAAATTCCTCCGGTGTCGAGAAGGCCTCCGTAACTGGAATTGTAATCATGCTAGGATCCGTTCACTGCGTTCGTCGAAAGACCGACTGGACTGCAGGATCGGTATCATGGGCGTGCCCGTCAACGGCATTGGTCGAATGATATCCCCCGTTCGTCGAATTCAACGGATGGATCTGCTCAACAGAAGCGCACGAGCAGGTGGAAATTGCCCCGGTCGCACGCATGTTTTTGCGAAAAGCCAAGCTCGCACGCCCCGGACTAGGCCTCATCCATCATTTCGAACATCGAGCGCACCTCCTTTCGTATCGCCTGGTTGTCAAGCGCCTGACGCTGCGTGACGTCATAAATTTTGGACAGCGCCTCCCGGATCAGCACCTGCGTTTTTCCACTGTCGCCTACCGCATCGGGCATATTTCCAAGTGCGTGATCCGTGTCTTCCTCCTGGTTTTCCATAAAAACCGGCGCGATCACCAGAAGCCGAACGACATCTTCGGGGGTCGTATTGCACGCCTCTGCCGTCTCGGCCAACCACTCCGTAGTTTCGGCGGAAAACTCTACGCAGAGAGTGTCACGGGAAGCCATCTTCGATCAAATGCTGTATTCAGAAAAAAGAATCGCGTCTGTGTAGCATCCGCTATGAACAAGAAATAGGCCATACCGACCCGTACGGATCGATATGACCTGTTCCTTACGGTTGAGGTGGTGTAGCGTCGATCAGGTCCGCTGATCACTCGGAAGGACCATCAATTCCTCGACGTCCACGCGGTCCGGCGCTGTGACGACGTATAGAATCGACTCGGCAATGTCGTCTGACTCCAGCGGCTCAATCCCGCTGTGCCGCTCCTCGAACATCTCGATCACCTCCTCATCGGTAATCGTGTTCGTGAGTTCGGTGTCGACCGCTCCCGGCTGAATGCTGGTCACCCGAATGTTGTGGTGGGGCGCCAGCTCTTTTCGCATGCCCTCGGACAGGGCGCGGACGAAGTGCTTCGTGCCGCAGTACACGGCTCCCCCGGGAAAGAGTCTCCGACCGGCCGTGGACGACACATTGACGATGTGCCCGCTCTCCTGCTCCAGCATCGTCGGGAGCACGGCGCCGACGCAGTGCAACACGCCCTTCACGTTCACATCGACCATCTGCTCCCACTCGTCCTCGTGGAGGTTCTTGATGAACGAGAGCGGCATCACGCCCGCGTTGTTGATGAGGATGTCGATGCTCCCGAAGGCTGCGAGCGTCGCATCGGCCAGCGCCTGCACCTGCTCGCGATCCGTGACGTCGGTTGCGACCACGATCGCTTCGCCACCGTCGGCCTCGATCTCCGCCTGAAGATCCTCCAGTCGGTCCGTTCGCCTTGCCGCCAGGGCAATCCCCGCCCCTTCCGCTGCCAGTCGCCGTGCTGTTGCTTCTCCAATGCCACTCGACGCGCCAGTGACAATAGCGCTTTTACCTGATAAATCGCTCATGATGGATCGATATGTCAAAAGAAACCGATAGGTCGATGGCAATGCGGAAAGCTCTCCGCAACGCCGTTTATCGTGACGCATCCATCCAAGCGTGGTTGCGCTCAATTCAGATGTTTACGTTTGGAGAGGCTCGTCCGGTTTGACGTCTACTCGCCTGCAGATGCACGCTGGAAACGATGGGGCGCTGGATCCCTCCCTCGCCCGTTTTGCCCCGGCAGGTACAAAAAGAACGGGGCCTGCCGGTGGGCAGCACCCCGTCTCGGTGGGGAGGTCGTCATGTTCGGTCGCGATTCAGGAACGGATACGCGTGCATCGAAGCGGGTCGTGGCGGCGACAATCTACAGCGCGATGCCCAGACCCGGAGCAAGGGGAAGGCGGTGGACTTGCGCGGTCACGCTAGAGCATTCGGACTCGGCGGGAACGACGGACGGAGCCGGCGCCACCGTAGCAGAGGTCGGCGACGTGACCTCGGTGTCGTGCTCCAGAATGCCCGCAACAACGGCGAGGCAGAGGGTCAGTCCAACGATGAAACGGCGAGCCCAGGCATAGCCGTGTCGGCGGTAGCGAAGTTGAGATTCGAGCGAGGAAGGCGTCATGGCTTCGGCGGTTCGGTCTGTTCAGGCGGGTGGCATACACGAGAACTGCAATCCGTGTACCGACACCCCTGAGACCCGGGAATCACCGAAATGGGTTACATGGTGCGCCAAATCGCACAGTTCGGGTGTGCGATATCGGGCAAAGACCCCGTGCCACCGGCCAGCAAGAGCGGTTCGACTACCGCTTCTGAGAGCGTGATGGCACCTTCGCAGCCTCCGTGAGAATCACGAAGTCGCCGAGCTCGCCGTGCTCCTCCGCGTCGAACGAAGAGGGATCATCGGCCGGCTCAATCATCACGACGAGAGATCGCGCTGACGGGCGGTAGTGCTGCAGCGCCTCGGGCGTCCCGGTGCCGCGAGAGACATGAAAGCCGCCGGTGATATGCACGACGAGAGACGCTGGTGCTCGAAGCAAATGACGGGCGATCGTGTGGGCCATGGTCGCGTCCCACAGTGCCTGCGCCTGCAGCATCGGCGACGGACCGCTCATAGCGTGTGGATGGCCGTGCGGGGACGCCTTCACCGAATCGGGCGCGGCGGCGCCGTGGTCGGCGGGCATCGACGCCCGCATCAGGTCGAGCCATTTCTGCTGATACGCGTCACTGGGACCGGGATAGGGAAGCGGCGCCAGCCACTGCAGCGCCCAGGACGACAGCGAGTCGAGCGCCGACCGCCCGCGCTGTGCCACACGGTTGACGTACCGGCGAGGAGCATTCGCCGCCAGCACAGGGTGATCGCCGGACCGTGCCCGCTCCACGAGCGGGTGATAGTCCGTGCGGTAGTTACTCCAGGCGCGCGCGTCGTCGACGAAATGCCGCTCCGTGATTGTACCCGCCAGATACTCGTCTACGATCGGCTGCACGTCGCGCTCAAACATTTCGAGCGACAGAGCAAGCGGTCGATTGGCTTCACGAGCTTCGGCTTCTGCCCGCCGAAGCAGCGAATCCTGCAGGACATGCGCCGTCGGATCGTCGTGCGTTTCACCAATGAATATCACGTCGACGGTGTTGAGCATAGCGACCAGGTCGTCCATCGTCGCCGGCGTACCGTCCGAGCGATAGATCGCGTACTCGCCCACCTCCGACGATTGTGCGTGGGCTTCGTCCATCCCCACGCCGACCACAGCGATAAGTCCGATGAGAACGGCCAGGAGTCGCATCACGAGTTTGGACGATAACGAAGACTGAACATGAGAAAGCCCCAGCCGAGACGGACCGGGGCTGAAGGAGGCGACGGGACCCGCCGCCCATGAACCGCTATTCGTCCTCTTCCTCGGCTTCCTTCTCCGCCTGAACGTTCTCGTACAGCTCGGCCACGAGCGTAGCAAGCAGTTCAGGACGGCTCTGTGCGAGACGCGACACCAGAGGGACGAACTCCTCGATGATCTCCTCCTCGGCATCCGTTTCGCGGTACTGCGTTTCGAGTGCGTCTTCGGCGACCTGAATCGGGTCCTCCGGCAGCTCGTGTCGCTCGACCTCGATGTCGTAGCGCCGGGCCATCCGGAGTAGCTCGAACTCGTCCTCGTTCGTCGCGAGGATGATCGTCGTGCCTTTCTTGCCCGCGCGAGCCGTCCGCCCGGAGCGGTGAATCAGGTACTCGCGATCCTGCGGCACGTCGTAAATGAAGACGTGGCTCAGCTCCGACACATCGATGCCACGGGCGGCCACATCCGTCGCGACGAGAAAGCGTGTGTCGCCTCCGCGGAGACGGTCGATCGCCTCTTCGCGAGCGGTCTGCGACAGATCGCCGGACATCTCCTCCGCCTGATAGCCCGAGTTATTCAGGAACTGGGCGACGTAGCTCACCTCGCGCTTCGTGTTGCAGAAGATGATCGACGACTCCGGCTCTTCCAGTTCGATCAGCCGGCGCAGCGTCGAGTCCTTCTGCATCGGCGGGACAAGGTAGTAGCGATACTTCATCTCCTCCACGCTCACCCGCTCGCTGCTCAGCGAGAGGAAGCCGGGATCGTTCAGGAAGTCGCGGGCGACCGTACGCACCTTCGCCGGCATCGTCGCACTGAACATGTACGACTCTCTGTCTTCTGGCAAAAAGTCCCGGATCTCCATCATGTCCGGGTAAAAGCCCATCGACAGCATCTCATCCGCCTCATCAAGGATGAGCGCGTGGATGTGTGACGCGTCGAATTTCTTCTTCTTGAGCAGGTCTAGCACACGACCCGGCGTCCCGACGACGAACTGCGCGCCATCCTTCAGTGCCTCGATCTGCGGTCCGTACCCAACTCCACCGTAGATGAGGACTGCCTCCAGCTCATTCGTCTGGGGTGTGGCAATCTTCATCCGCTCGAACTCTTCGAACACCTGACGCGCGAGTTCGCGGGTGGGCGTCAGAATGAGAACCTGCTGCTCTTTCTTGGACGGATCGAGCATCTGGAAGAGCGGGAGCAGGAACGCCCCCGTTTTCCCCGATCCCGTGCGCGACTGGACGATGATATCGCGCCCCGCGAGCATGTACGGGATGGCTTTCTGCTGAACCGGCATCAGGCTGGTCCAGCCGGCGGCGCGAACCGCCTGTTCGATATCGTCGGGAAGGTCATCGATGGTGAGTTCGTCGAGCGGCGGGTCAGGCTGCGGCAACTCCCCAACCTCGGCGCGGCGCTTCTTCTTCTGCGCCTTCGATGTGAGATCGATGACGCGGGTGTACGAACTCGGCGTATCTGAGGCCATAGTGGACGGATGTCCGGGTTTTCGAAAACAACATGGATGTACAAAGACACATCCTGCGCGTACTACGCAACGGCGGATCAGAACGATCCTCTGAGAGCAGAATTTGTCGGTCTCGTTCCGACCGAGCCGAACGGGGGATCCGCTCGGCGATTCGGCCGGGAAGACGTGCCTACATTGCGAGTCCGCCGTCGACGTGGAGAACGTGTCCGGTGATGTAGGAGGCAGCGGGCGAAGCGAGGTAAAGCACGGCATTCGCGACGTCCTCCGGAGAGGCGGGGCGGCCGAGCGGCACGGCATCAAGCATGGCGTCACGCGCATCGTCACTCAGCGCATCCGTCATCTCCGTGTCGACGTACCCTGGCGCCACCACATTCACGCGCACGCCGCGGGTCGACAGCTCTTTGGCGAGACTTTTCGAGAACCCGATGATGCCCGCTTTCGACGCAGCGTAGTTCGTCTGCCCCGGATTCCCCATCACGCCGACGACCGACGAGAGGTTGATGATGGTGCCTCCGCGCTGGCGCATCATGGGGCGATAGGCGGCTTTCGCGTAGTTGAATACGCCTTTCAGGTTCACATCGAGGACGGTGTCCCAGTCCTCCTCCTTCATGCGCAGCATCAGGTTGTCCCGTGTGATGCCGGCGTTGTTGATCAGCACATCGAGCGAATCCCAGGCGTCGGTCACGGCATCCACGTGCTTCTGCGCCACGTCGGTCTCGGCCACGTTGCCCTGCAGCGCCATCGCGTCGATCCCCTGCTCCTGCAGTTCCGAAACGAGCGCGTCCGCTTCGTCCGACGAGGAACGGTACGTGAAGGCGATGCGCGCGCCGGTGCTGGCAAACGCATCCACGATGGATCGGCCGATACCGCGGGTACCGCCGGTGACGAGAATGCTTTTGTCGCTGAGATCGATCTGCATAAAACCCTTCGGTGCGGTTACAGGACAGAAAATCGGGGACACTACCGGCCCGGAAGATTCGGATTGCGCGCCAGAATGACAACATCCTCGTCAAAATTTCCGCTCCCGTTGGGTTTTTCCCCTAGCGAGGCTACTCCGATGCCCCGTTCGCGGCCTGCGCCTGCTCCTCCATCGCCTCTTCCCACGTCCAGATAAACGTGTCGTCGATGCCCTGACCGAAGCGATTCACATCCATGCGGAGGCTCTGCGTGTTTGCCAGAATATCTTTTTCGTCCTGAATGCGCTTGAAAAAGAACGAATTCCGGCGATACAATACGCGCTGTCCATCCGGAAGGAAGCTATCCCGAATGGGCCCATAGTCGGACCGTGTCGCGTCGTATCGGGTACCGTCGTCAATCCTGATCTCGGCATCTGTATTTGGCCCAGGCACCGTACTCGCGTTTGCCGGAGCAAACCAGTAGACGTCGATCTGAATCTCGTTTCGGGTTTCGTTCTTTCTCTGCTCGACTAACTGCAGGGCACGGTCTTTCGTCAGCCCGGAAATGCCCATCTCTACCTGCAGTGACAGTATCGATAGGTCCATTCCCCAGAGCGTAGCGTAGTCCGACACGCGTCCGACGCCCCGTCGCTGCAAGGCGTTGCGGCGCGTGGCTGACCAGTCGCGCGTCAGTCCGCGGTAGCTCTTCTCCGACTGAATCTCGACCGTCCGCTCTTTCTCAACGACGGACACGTACCGCAGTGAGTCCGGATGCGATGGCACATCTCGCTCGAAGGGTAACGAGAAGCGGGCGATGTCGGCCACCTCGAACGTGTCCGTCTTGCTCGTGCTGCAACCGACGAGCAATGGAAGCGCGACTGCGACAGCGAGAAGTGATCGAGTAAACAGGCGAGAGATGGTCATAGCCGGACCCGGGACCAGGAAGTAGGAGCACGTCCCTATAGGATACAAAAGGACCCGCGCTTTTGTTAACATTCCAGGAACGACGATATGGAAATTGATCGTCATCCGTACACGAGAATGGTCCTCTCGCGTTGTCGGGATGACGTCGTGGGGATCATACGGCCCATTCGCGAGATCCGATATCGACAAAAAAACGGCCTCCGACGCAGTGCCGAAGGCCGTTCGATCCTACCAATAGTGTTGGACCGTGCTAGCTCCGTTCGCCCACGATCGCGTCTAGTTCTTCGGGCGTGCCGGCACCGGCCGTTTCTACGTCGCGACCGAGCGTTCGGCGGACGAGTCCCTGTAGCACACGTCCTGCGCCGACCTCGAAGAAGCGATCGGCTCCGTCGTCATGCATCCCGCGGAGCGTCTGCGCCCAACGCACCGGCGAAAGCAGCTGGTCGATCAAGCGCTGCCGGATCTCATCCGGGTCGATCGTCGGCTTCGCCGTGACGTTGAGATAGACCGGGCAGGACGGCTCCTGAATGTCGACGGCTTCGAGCACCTCGGCCAGACCGTCGCGCGCGTAGTCCATCAGCGGCGAGTGGAACGCTCCGCTCACCGGTAGCGGAATCACGCGGCCGTCGATCCGCTCCGTTGCCTCCGTAACCGCGCCTTCGTCGCCCGAGATGACGACCTGTCCGGGCGCGTTGAAGTTGGCGGGCTGAACGACCCCGTCGGTTTCTTCCGTGATCGCCGTGCAGACCGCTTCGACATCCTCATCGTCCACGCCGATGACAGCGGCCATGGCACCGGGACGCTTGTGTCCCGCCTCGGCCATGAGTTCACCGCGACGTCGAACGACACGCAGCCCATCTTCGAAGGAGAGCGCACCAGCAGCGGCGAGGGCGCTGTATTCCCCGAGACTGTGTCCCGCCACCATATCGGGTGCGATGCCTTCCGCATCCAACACGGCCATTGCCGCCATGCTATGCACGTACAGCGCCGGCTGTGTAATCTCCGTCCGCTTAAGCTCTTCGTCCGGATTCGCTATACTTGTATCCAGCCCGAACATCAGCGTCAGAAGGTCGACATCGAGGATCTCGTTGGCAGCCTCGAAGCGTTCGCGTGCCTCCGGGCGCCTGTCGAAGAGATCCGAGCCCATGCCGACGGCCTGCGATCCCTGTCCGGGAAAAAGAAAAGCGGTGGCCATAGTGTTTTTGTGTTGATGCGTTAAGGCGGTGAAACGTTGATACGTTGGTTCGTTGAACTCTGAACCTTGAACCCTGAACCCTGAACCTACTCCCCGTACGCCCAGGTCAGGTATGTGGCGCCCCACGTAAAGCCGCCGCCGAACGCCGTAAGTACGATGTTGTCGCCTTTTGAGAGTTCATCCTCCCAGTCGTAGAGGCAAAGCGGAATGGTGGCGGCGGTCGTGTTGCCGTAGCGGTCGATGTTGATCATCACCTTGTCGGACGTCAGCCCCATGCGCTTCGCTGTGGCGTCGATGATGCGGAGGTTCGCCTGGTGCGGGACGAGGAAGTCGACATCGTCTCCTGTAAGATCGTTTCGCTCCATGACCTCGACACAGACATCGGCCATCGCGGTGACGGCATGTCTGAAGACCGGCCGCCCGTCCTGGTGGATGTAGTGCATCTTAGCATCGACCGTCTGGTGCGTCGGCGGGTTGAGACTCCCGCCGCCTTTCATGCACAGGAGGTCGCCGTGCTCGCCATCCACGTGTTGGACCGCATCGACGAGGCCGTGCTCCTCACTCGGTTCGAGGAGGACGCCGGCCGCGCCATCGCCAAACAGGATGCAGGTCGTTCGATCGGTGTAGTCGACGATCGAGCTCATCTTGTCCGCGCCGATCACCATCACCTTCTCGTAGCGCCCGCTCTCGATGAGCTGCGAACCCGTCGTGAGCGCAAACAGGAAGCCGCTGCACGCGGCCGACAGGTCAAAGCCCCATGCGTTCGTTGCGCCAATCTTATTCTGTACCAGGCACGCGGTCGCCGGAAAAAGCATATCCGGCGTCACGGTCGCCACGATGATGGCGTCAATCTCTTCGGGGCCGATGCCACGCTTCTCGAGGATTTCCTTCGCCGCTCCGGCCGCCATATCCGACGTGGCTTTGTCTTCGTCGCGGAGGATGCGGCGCTCCCTGATGCCGGTCCGCGTACGGATCCACTCGTCACTCGTATCCACCATCTTCTCCAGATCGGCATTTGTGAGCCGCTCGTCAGGAAGAAAGTGGCCGACGGTCGTGATGGCTGCGTTAATGCGCGGCTGTGCTTCGTTTGTGCGTGGCCGTGCTGCGCTAGAGCGCGAAGGCTGGGCGGACATAGGGATGGAGATAAAGCGCGCGAAAAAGAGGAAACGAGAACATTCGCCCGGGGGCTCGAACCGAACGTCCGAGGTGTCGGACCAGAGGATCGGCACAAAGCCGACCGATCGGATCTGCTGGGCGGCAACCACAGAGACGTGCGTTGCGACATCACGCAAAGCCTGCCTCCGAAGGAAGCATGCTTCGTAAGAAAGGCGAACCGCTATCGCGGATCAAGCCCTGTGAACCGAGAATCGACGAACTCGTGCGGTTTGCGGCGGTGGTTTGATTCCACACGCACGGCGAGACCGAGACCCGGCCTTCGGAAAGGAAACACTCGGGATACACAGGAGCCTCGCGAACGACGAGGGGCAAAACGGTCTCTGACAAAGACGCGGTCGGGAGCTACTCTCCGAATGCGTCCTTCAGCTCATTCACGACGTTGGAGCGAACGAGGTCGGCCGTGGCGTGGATCATTTGCTCGATCGCATCGGCATTCGACCGGCCGTGGCCGATCATCACATTGCCGTCCACGCCGAGAAGCGGTGCACCTCCCCGGTGATCGGCATCAAACCCCTTGCTGACTTCACTGAGGACGCCGGCGACGACCTGCTGGTCCTCCGGCGGAAGCTGTTGGCGCTCCATCTCCTGAGCCGTCATTTTCTTCAGGACCGTCGTCATGCTCTCGCCGAACTTCAGCAAGATGTTGCCGACGAAACCGTCGCACACAATGATGTCCGCGGCGTAGTCCAGCAGATCGCTCCCCTCGACATTGCCCTTGAAGTTGATGTCTTCTGCCTCCCCGAGCAGATCGAAGGCGGCCTTCACCTGCTCATTCCCCTTACCAGGCTCTTCGCCAATGTTCAGAAGACCGACAGACGGATTCTCCGTACCAAGGACGTGCTGAGTGTACACACTCGCCATCCGGGCGAACTGAACGAGGTGCTCTGGACGGCAGTCTACGTTGGTCCCGATGTCAACGACGATCGAGAAGCCACGCAGGGTAGGAAAATATCCGGCAATCGATGGACGCTCCACGCCGCTGATGCGCCCGAGCGTGAACATCGAGGTCGCCATGACGGCGCCCGTATTCCCGGCACTGATAAACGCATCGGCGTCTCCTTTCTTGTGCGCGCCGAGTCCGAGATGGATCGACGACTCCCGTTTCTTCTTCACCGCAGCCGCCGGAGAGTCGGTCATTTCGATCACGTCCGGGGCATCTACCAGCTTGAGCGGTAGATCGGACGAAACGCCGGCCTCGTCGAGAAGGGGCTGTACGCGGTCCGTGGGGCCGAAAAGCAGAATCTGGAGCGGGTCGTCCGCCGATTCGAGAGCTGAAATCGCTCCCTGGATGACGGCGTTTGGGGCGTTGTCGCCCCCCATCGCGTCCACTGCAATACACAATGCCATACGGCCGAAGTGAGGTCAGTCCGGAAATCTACGAAGAGGAAAAGGGAATACCCGAGCGAGCACCGGGCAACCACCGCGCCAACATAGCACGGAGTCGCCATGAGTGCAACGCAACGGTAAACGATCAACCGATCCGAAGCCCGTGATGACGGACCAACGGCCCAGTAGACCATAAAGAAATGCACGCTCTGCTCACCGTGCCACCGCTTCGTGGGGCGTGGGTGCAGGGCGTGCTCATTTCTCTGGCCGTTCATCGGGCACGACACATCGCGGCTCGATCTTGCCGATCCAACCCGACGTGAGGCACAACCTAGATGGTCGGTGCCTTCAGCAGGCGACGCACCGTTACAGCTGGTATTCGGCCGACGGCTCAACGATCTGGCGGCCGCGATAGTGTCCGCAGTGGTTGCACACGCGGTGCATCACCTTTGGATTACCGCAATTGCTGCAGTCCATCAGTTGCGGCGCCTTCAGCGCATTGTAGTACGTGCTACGGCGCTTGCGAGTGCGTGACTTGGAATGTTTTCTCTTCGGAACGGCCATGGCTAAGCAATAAAATCGGTACGTTGAATCGGGGACGGGGAGCTGTGCTCACCGCAGGCCGGAGTCCGGCCGAACATCAGGGCATCCCGTGTCGAAATGCATCGGGGGTAAAAGGTCAACACGCCAACCGGTTCGCGGATGCGCGCGCATTTCTCTTACATTTTAAAATCTAAGGCGAACCTACTCCGGATGAATGCGACAACGGAGACCATTTACTCGTCATCGGACTTCAGCTTTTGTAGTTCACTCCACCGCGGGTCGACCGGCTCCTCCACATCCTCAGGATCGTCCGGCGTGCCGAATGCCATCGTGATGTCTTCGTCTTCGGCTCCGGGCGCCACCTTGCGCTGCGGAATCGCGATCATGATCGTGTCGCGCACGATATCGGTGATGTCGACCTCTCGGTCTCCGCGATTGAGCGGGCGCACCTCGTCGTAATCATCCGTCTCGGCGCCCACAAGCTGCTCTGGACCGAAAAGGACGCTGTACTGCCCGTCCACACGCTCGGTAAACTGCTCCAGCGTCCGATCACACGTCAGCTCCGCATCCGCTTCGACGCCGATGTGAAGGAGCAGGCGATCGCGATGCGCCTGAATGGTAATATCGACATGGATATTCGAGATATCGTGGATATCATCGAACGGCTCCAGTTCGAACTCAAGGTCGCTCGCCTCCGGAGTGAGTTCGACGTGGTGGACGCCGGATTTGAACGGCGTAATGTCGAGTTGCAACATGGGAGTTCGACGGATGATGCCATGGAGCGAAACGAAACCGCACGCGGACGGCGGCAAAAAAGGAACGTTGAAATGAGAATGGACACCGCTAGTTCCACCTCCCCCACGTATGAAACGGGTCTGTGACGCTCCTGAGACCGCTCCGCGCGCCCGAGGCGGGGCGTGCCCCCTTCTCGCACGACCGTCATTTCCGTATCCGAATCTTAGAGCGAGAAGACCGCTTCGCCAGGTCGCGACGCGGCGACACGGTTGCCCGCCTACCGGATCCATGAAATCCCTCCTCGACCTTGACGTTGCCGGGACCGATGATTATCGTTGATGTCCCTTTGGCGATAGGCTTCGGACCCGTCGACCCGGCTCGATACATGAGCCCAAACACATGCGAAGAGCGGGGGGCAACCGCAAAAGAATTGCCATTCGTCAAGACAGGGGACACGTGAGAATGACCGCGCGCTGCGTCGATACCATACAGGCGACGTCGGCAAAGACCTATCGCCTCCTCGCCACCGGACGACGCCTCCTGCACACTGCAGGCGCATCCATATCGTGATGTCTCACAGAACGCTACACGGCACGATGAAGCCGGCATCTTCCTGATCGCGTAATTTCTGTGAGCAAGATGTGGATAACCCGTTTATATCGGGTAGTCTTCAGCATATTTTTCCACACGCAGAACGTATCCTCGCCCACCAGGACCCAACGGAACGTTCACATAACACCACAAGCCGGTGGCAATCAACGACTTAGGCTGTGTGGATAACGTGTTGATAAGGTGTGGACGAATAAGCCGGGGTGAATGGTGACATGGGTTACACCACCATGATTCCCCGGATGGGTTGTGGATAAAGTATGTAGTCGTGTACGCCATTCTTGGTCATTTCCTGGTCTGCCCGGTGCGAACCGAACCGGTGCATGGGTTTTTAGCCGGGTTCTCCGAAGGCGGCCCTCCAGCCGACAGCGGATGGAGCCTTCTGCATGAACCTCCGTACACGAACTGCGCATTGGATGAATGATGTGCACGAGGCCGTTTCTTCCCACCACGGGTCCGGCTTCGATGCTCCCCTATCACTCGTATCGTTCTTTCCTGGCCGCTGGAGTATATTCCGCGGCAGACGGCTCCCACACGCTATGGATCAGTCCGCCGAAACCGCCTGGGCGCAGTGCCGCGAAATCATCCAGGAGAACATCAACCGGCAGAGTTTTAAAACGTGGTTCGAGCCCCTCAAGGCCCAGTCGCTGACAGAGGAGGACGGCCTGCGGAAGTTGACCATCCAGCTTCCGAGCAGATTCTACTACGAATGGCTGGAGGAGCACTATTTCTCCCTCCTCCGAAAGACGATCACGAAGGTCCTCGGCCCCAACGGCCGCCTGTTCTACGACGTGGTCATCGAGAAGGAGAATCCGGAAGAGCCGGAGCACGGGGCCTCAATGCAACTTCCGGCCCGCCGCGGAGACGATGTCAGTCCGGACGCCTCCGAGGCTCCTCCGAATCCCGCGGAGATTGACGCCCCTGAGGGTCGTCGGCAGGAGTCCTCGTCATCTCGCTCACGAGGGAGCGAGAACCAACCGTCACCGGCCCGGGATGGTGACCCGTCTGCCGGCCCGCCCGGCTCTCAGCAACCGCCCGTCAGCAATCCCTTCGCGATCCCGGGCATCCAAAAGGCCGAGATCGACAGCCAGCTCAACAGCAGCTATACGTTCGAGCGGTTCATCGAAGGCGACTGCAACCGGCTGGCCCGAAGCGCCGCGTGGGCCATCGCGCAGGAGCCCGGCGCCACGAGCTTCAACCCCTTCCTCATCTACGGCGGCGTAGGACTCGGAAAAACTCACCTGATCCAGGCGATCGGCAACTACGTCCAGGCCAAGGAGAGCGTCGACACGTGCCTGTACGTGTCCAGCGAACGCTTCACGACCGAGTTCGTCCAGTCGATCCAGCGGAATCGCATCAGCGAGTTCTCGATGTTCTATCGCCAAATCGACTTGCTCATCGTCGATGACGTCCAGTTCTTCAGCGGGAAGGAGAAGACGCAGGAGGAGTTCTTCCACATCTTTAATGCCCTGCACCAGTCCGGCCGGCAGATCATTCTCTCTGCAGATCGGCCGCCACGCGACATCGAAGGCATCGAGGAACGCCTCCTCTCCCGATTCCAGTGGGGCCTCTCTGCTGACGTCCAGTCTCCCGGCCTGGAAACCCGCATCGCGATCCTCCAGCGCAAAGCAGAGGACGACGGCATCGAACTCGAGCAGGAGGTCATCGAGTTCATCGCCCACAACATCAAGAGCAACATCCGCGAGCTGGAGGGGGCCCTGATCCGGCTCCTTGCCCACGCCACGCTCCACCAGCGCGACCTGGACCTCGATCTCGCGAAAGAGGTGCTTCGCGACCTGATGCAAGATATGCAGGTCAACCTCACGATCGAAGAAATTCAACGGATCGTCTGCGACTACCTCGACATCCCGGAAGACCTCGTTCGTGCAAAAACCCGCAAACGAGAGGTCGTTCGTGCGCGACAGATCGCGATGTACTTCTCGAAGAAACTCACGCAGCACTCGCTCAAGACGATTGGTCTCCACTTCGGCGGGCGCGATCACTCCACCGTGATCCACGCCAACAACACAGTGGAAGACCAGATCGAAACCGACGATCAGTTCGCGAGCATGGTGGAAGAGATCGGACGCAAGATCGAACTGCGCTCACGGTGATGCGGTGTGGAAGTGTTGATGTCTGAAGGTGTGAAGGTGTTGAGGTAGCTGATGTCTTGGGGCTGCACCGCAACATCGACTCAGCGTGGAGTCACACGCCGAATCCGCAATCCTTAACCCTCAATCCCGAACGTTTCAACGTTCAACGCATCAACGCGTCACCGACCCAACGCCCCAGACGTAAACTTCCTACGAAAGCGATCGAATGACGGGGTCCTCGGTCCTACACATGCATTGTACAGTACGTGGATCTGCTCTCTCGTTTGTATTGTACAAAGCGGTCCCCAAGCATTGATTTTCTACTTTCCTTTCCGCTTCAGCTCCTCGTCCCGTCATGAAATTTACGACCAAGTGCGGTGATCTGCTCGACGCGCTCAACACCGTGAAGGGCGCCGTTCCGTCGAAGAGCACACTCCCGATCCTGGAGTGCATTCTCTTCGAACAGGAGGACGATGCACTTCGGCTGAGTGCGACCGACCTCGAGATCTCGATCGTTCGCAAACTGCCGGTTCAGTTCGAAACGAACGGCACGCCAGAAGCGAACACGGTTGCCGTTCCTGCCAAGCGGTTGACGGATACGCTCCGCGCCCTGCCGGCCGACATGCCGATCGACTTCTCCACGGACGCCGACTTCGAGATCCGTATGGACACGGATCAGGGTCACTACAAGATGGTCGGCCACGACGGCGACGACTATCCGGAGCTTCCGGAGATCTCCGGCAAGCACGAGATCACGACGGAAGGCAACCTGCTCCGCCGCGCGATCGACAAGACGAGCTTTGCGGTCAGCAAGGATGCGCTTCGCCCGGCGATGATGGGCGTCTACTTTCAGGTCGGTACCGATGAAACCAAGGCGGTCGCGACGGACGGACATCGCCTTGTCAAGCTCGTGCTCCCGACCCTGACCGCTGCTGAAGAGGTCAACTTCATTGTACCGGAGAAAGCGACGAAACTCGCGGGGCGTGTCGTCGAGGACGATGAGATCTGCACTCTGGCGGTCGACGAAGGCCATGTGTCGTTCGAATTCGGCAACTCGCGCGTGCTCGCCCGCCTGATCGATGAGACGTACCCGAACTACCAGGCGGTTATCCCGAAGGAGAACGAGAAGCGGCTGACCATCAACCGCGAAGACATGCTCAACGCGGTCAGGCGTGTCGGCCTCTACTCGTCCAGCATGACGAACCAGATCCGGCTACAGATCTCGGGCGACAGTGTGACGATCTCTGCGGAGGACGTGGAACGCTCCAGTGAGGCGGAAGAGGTGGTAAAGTGCGACTACGATTCCGACGACATGGAAATCGGGTTCAACTCCGAGTACCTGACCGAGGTGCTGAGCAACGTGACATCGGAGGAGGTCGTCTTTCAGCTTAGCTCGCCCAACCGCGCAGGTATTGTCGTTCCGGTCGACCAGGAAGACGACGAGGACATCCTGATGCTCATCATGCCGGTGATGCTGAAGTCGTACGCCTGACCCAGCCGCCGGTCCGCACCGGCCATGCGAACATCCGACGGGAAGCAGGGCCCAGTGCCGTGCTTCCCGTTTTGCATGTACCGGTCCCGAGAATGCGACCGCCTTCCGGCATCCGCAGGACGCTGCCTTCTCAGTCGTACGGGCTCGACATCGTGTCCGGCTCCTGCATCGGCGCCACCTTCTGCAGCCGCTTCAACATCTGCACCGCCTCAGCCGCCCGCCGATTGTCCCGCCGCGCCAGGACCTGAAGCTGATCCCGAGCGGCATCCGGTTTCTCCTGCGCAAGGAACGCCTTCGCGAGAAAGAAACGGGCTTCGAGGCCCAGGAACGACGCCGATGATTCGCGCTCGATGACCTCCTCCAGAAGCGACATTGAGCGGGCCAGCGGCACCTCCTCGTATCGCGGAAAAAGACCGAGCGTCGTGGTGCGCGCCTCCCGAAGCTGATTCAACGCCTGCAGGAAAAGCCGATCGGTGCTGACCGTATCGTTCTGTGCAGCCAACGAGTCCGCGACGTTCATCCGGTAGCCTTCGATCCGGGTCTCCGACACGTCCAGCGCCGCGAGCTGATCGAGCGGCGACCGGGTTGCACGATCTACGCCCAATGCACTGGCATAAAGAACAGCGGCGAGGAGAAATGAGGAGAAGATCCACTGGACGGGCTCCGGCCAGCCAGCGACCCAGCCGAGCACACGACCGCGCTCGGCCTCGGTAGCATTCCCAGCCTGTGTCCCGTGGGTCGAGGACTCGGATGAAGAGACGGAAGACATAGAAAGGAGGCGTTGAGACTCGAGGCACAAACGGAGAGGGACCACCGCTTCTTTCTCTCCGATACGCCATCCCCCGGCGCTCGTTTTCCCGTTCGCACAGAGGCCCACAGTTTCCGCTCGGTCTTCGCACGTAAGACCGTTTGGACTGTAAAATGTCGGTGTCCCCAACGGCTTCGATTCGCCATTCGCGCCACTCCGTAGCAGAACGTTTGAACGTATCCCGTTGAGAACCGGTTTGGCGGATGGGTCTCAAAAATGCAAGATCGGTCGTTCACGTTCACTCGCAGGCGTCCCGAGAACCGACCGTCGGAAGGTCCGTCCTTTGGGATGGCCAAAGGCGGTCCGCCAAACAGGTGTTGAAACGGTTCTCTTTCCAACTCGGAGGCGCTGCGAAGACACGGTTCGGCCGACCCCGACAATATCATTCGGAAAACGTATAATACCCCGACCATGCTCGATGCGCCCGGTTGAATCGCCGAACGCACTTCGCTCCGTCACGCGGGTGGAGCGAAGCCTTCAGAGATTTTCCGGAGGTCCGGGTCGCGGCGGAGCTCGTTGAGCGCACGGCACTTGTAGGTTCGCACTGTCGGGATCGACTTCCCGGTGGACGCCGCGATGGTCTCGAAGCTGCACCCATCCACGAAGAAGAGACGCGCCGTGTCCTGCAGATACGTCGGCAGGCGAAGGATGGCCGCGAGAAGCACTCGGCGGATCCGTGGCGCATCGTTGTACGTCGGAGCCGGTTCGCTGACAGCAAATCCTCGGAGATCGTCAATGGACGCCAGTGCCCGGGATCGCTTGGCGTAATTCACGAACGTATTTCGGCACACGACGCTTACCCAGCTCGCATACCGGACGATGGCTGTCGCATCGTGTCGCGTTCTGCAGGTTCGCCGGATGGAACGGGCAATCAGAGCATCCATGTCCGAGGGCCGACGCATACTACTCCGGGCGGCCTTGGACAGAAAGTAGCGCCATGTAAAACAGTACGTCCATAGATCGACGATCTCACGATCGGAAAGTGCACCGGACCGAGCCCACCGTGCGTATACATGGTTCAGACGGTCGGTGTCATCGAGCGGGAAGGGGAGTTGCCGTAGGAGGGGACGCAGCCGGGAAGAGGTGCGCATGGTGAACGAACCGGGCGGCGACAAACGTCACCACCCTGACAATTAGGAACGGAAGTCGACGGCGGGGGCCGCACCTAACTCTATACATTGTAAATAATATAATCAAGTATTTATGTTCATTTACTTATTTTATATGCCATTATAGGGGTAGATTGCCGCGAGGAGGCTCAAATCAAGCGTCAAAATTGCAGGAAGACGAAATGGACGCGCAACCTCGAAACGTGGCACACGTGCTAGACAGCCTGATGTGTTGCGCGGAGGGCTCTGCACTACCGGAACGATGAACCGGTTCGGTGAGTTGAGCCTGTTTGCCGTGAGCGCCGGTCCTGGTCCATCCAGACAGGTCTGGCTGCTTTCGTGATTGTCGCCGTGCGCGCAGTGATCGTATTCGTGGTTCAGTCAACCTGGCTGTAATCATGAGAGGTCGTGTGCGGCGCGCCGAGCCTGCATCCTCGGACCCCGAGTGTATAATGACGAGACCCACCGATGGACAGCCAAAGTTTTAAAACGTTTAGCGCGAAGTCGTCCGACGTCGACCAGGAATGGTACGTTGTTGATGCGACCAATGAGGTCGTCGGTCGCCTCGCGAGCCGGATTGCCCGCGTCCTGCGCGGGAAGCACAAGCCGACCTACACTCCGCACGTCGACACCGGCGATTTCGTCGTGGTCGTAAACGCGGACAAGGTTCGCTTCACCGGTCGCAAGGAGACGGACAAGACCTACCGGACCTACAGCGGATACCCGGGTGGCGAGCGCGAAATAAGCGCGGAAGAAGTGCGCGAGGATCATCCTGAGCGCCTCATTTCGAAAGCCGTCAAAGGCATGATGCCGAAAGGTCCTCTTGGACGCCAGATGTTCAAGAAACTGAAGGTATACGCCAGCGACGAGCACCCACACGAGGCCCAGCAGCCGAAGCCGCTCGACGACATCAAGTAGTCGGGTCGGCGCTCCTGCGCCCTTCCCCGTGACATGCGAGACGGGCCGCACCGCTCGCATTCACCGATTTTCTTTTCTGCATAACCTTCCTCTTCCCATGGCAACACTCACCCAGTTTCAGGCCGTTGGTCGTCGCAAGACCTCGACGGCTCGTGTGTACCTGCGCCCCGGCGACGGCACCTCGTTTGAGGTTAACGGCCGCGACGCATCCGAATACTTCCCGGTCGCCTGGCGCCGGCGGTCGCTTGACCAGCCGTTCAGCGTTACCGACATGATCGGCAACTTCGACGTGAAGGTTACCGTCTCCGGCGGCGGCCTCACCGGACAAGCCGAAGCGATTCGCCTCGGCGTCGCCCGTGCGCTCGTCAAGTATGACGAAGAGCTGCGTGGACCGCTCCGCGAAGCCGGCTTCCTTACGCGTGACGACCGCATGGTCGAGCGTAAGAAGTACGGTCAGCCGAAAGCTCGTAAGAAGAGCCAGTACAGCAAACGTTAAGCACCAAGTCGAACTGCGAAGGTCGAGGAGCGAAGTGGTTCTACATTTCGCATTTCGAAATCCGCATTTCGCACTCCAAATCAATCATACGGCCCGATGCGACGGTGGGTTGACGGGGACGATAGGTGCCTCGCGCCGCTCGTTCCGGTTTCGCCGCGCATATGACGGTCGTAGTAGCCGAAACCCAATTTCTCCTTCCCCAGATACAGCACATGGCAGACAAAAAGACGCAGAACCCCGACGCCGTTGACGAGACTGAACTCGACGAAGAGGTCGAAGATACGGACGTCGCGGACGAAGAATACGACGATGACGAGGACCTCGACGAAGACTACGACGATGAGGAAGAGGACGTCGTAGACGAAGAAGAGGATGATGAGGATGAGGATGAGGACGACGCCGAAGAAGGCGAATCGGCCTCCCACCGCGCCACCATCGAAGAGCTGCTGAAGGCCGGTTCGCACTTCGGTCACCTCACCAGCCGGTGGGATCCGCGCATGAAGAAGTACATCTTCATGGACCGGAACAACATCCACATCATCGACCTGATGCAGACGCAGGTCCTGCTCGACAAAGCGGCGGATGCGGCCCGCCGGTTTGCCCGTCGCGGCAAGAAGATTCTCTTCGCCGGGACGAAGAAGCAGGCCCAGGAAATCGTCCGTGAGCATGCCGAAGACGCCGGCATGCCGTTCATGGTGCAGCGCTGGATGGGCGGTACCATGACGAACTTCCAGACGATCCGCCGGTCGATTCGCCGGATGGAAGACATTGAGCGTATGGAGAAAGAAGGCACGCTCGATAAGCTGAAGAAGAAGGAGAAGCTGATGCGGATGCGCGAGCACGAGAAGCTCGAGGCCACCCTCGGCGGGATTCGCAACATGGCGAACCTGCCCGGCGCGATCTTCATCGTGGACGTGAAGCGCGAGCACATCGCCGTCAGCGAAGCCCGCAAGCTGGGCATCCCGATCATCGCGATGGTCGATACCAACGGCGACCCGCGCAACATCGACTACCCGATCCCGGCGAACGATGATGCGCTGAGCTCCATCGAGCTCGTCACCTCCACGATCACGGAGGCGATCCACGAGGGGCTGCAGGAGCGCAAAGCCAAGCAGAACGCGAAGCAGAAGCAGCAGGGATAACCCCGCCAGCGGCATCCGGGCCGGGCTCAGTTGAGTCCGGCCTTTTTACCGCCACATCTGAACGCCGGCGTCCCCCGCGCCGCTGCTGCATGTGCACGACGACATTTGAAACGAGGAATCAATACTGCCACCTATGAGCATTTCCGCAAAAGACGTCAAGGCCCTTCGCGACGCCACCGGCGTCGGCATGATGGACTGCAAGAAGGCCCTGCAGGAAACGGACGGTGACTTCGACGCAGCTGTCGAACTCCTCCGTAAGAAAGGCCAGAAAGTTGCCGCCAAGCGCGCGGAGAAGGAGGCCGATGAAGGTCTCATCTCGATCGCTATTAGCGAAGACGGATCCGCCGGCGCGATCGTTGAAGTCAACTGCGAAACCGACTTCGTCGCTCGCAACGAGGACTTCGAATCGTTCGTCGATCGTATCGCCGATCTCACGCTGACGGAGAAGCCGAGCGATCTCGACGCACTGCACAGCCTCTCCTACAACGGTGAGGCCACCGTCAAGGAAGAGCTGGTCGCCATGACCGGCCGCATTGGCGAGAAGCTCGACATCCGCCGCTTCCGCGTCGTGGAAAGCCAGGAGGGTGAAATCATCAAGTACGTCCACCCCGGTTCGAAGCTCGGCGTCATCGTGGAGGTATCCGGCAACGGTGACCGCGAAGAGGCGGGCCGCGACGTGGCCATGCAGATCGCCGCCCTCGACCCGATCGCCGTGGACCGCAGCGAGGTCCCGGAGGAAGTTCAGGAGAAGGAGAAGGAGATTGCACGCGACGCTGCGATCAACGAAGGCAAACCCGAGCACATCCTCGACCGCATCGTCGAAGGCAAGCTCGAGCGCTTCTTCGAAGATCACGTTCTGCTCGAGCAGTCCTTCGTGAAGGACGCTTCGCAGTCCGTCCAGGAGATGCTCGACGACGCTGACGTGAAGGTGCACCGCTTCGTGCGCTTCGCCCTCGGCGACTGATCTACTTTTCCGCACCATTTGCCAGCCGACCGGCGTTCATCGATTTTCTCGACGAACGGTCCGGTCGGCTGGACTTTGCGGGCTGGATTTTCGATCGTAGCCTTATGCCCGCCTGACCCCGCGACTCCGATCCCCGATGGCTGAGACCTCTACCGACGCTCCGATGTCGACCGACGCTTCCACCGACCTTACCTATTGTCGTGTCCTGCTGAAACTCAGCGGCGAAGCCCTTTTGGGCACCGACCGTGAGTTCGGCATCGACGAACAGGTCCTCCGCACCTACGCAAAAGAGGTCAAGAAAGCCGTGGAGCTCGGCGCGGAGATAGCGATCGTAATCGGCGGTGGAAACATCTTCCGCGGCGTCCAGAATGCCATGAAGGGCATGACGCGGGCGCACGCGGACTACATGGGCATGCTGGCGACGATGATCAACGGTATGGCTCTGCAGGACGCACTCGAACAGGTCGGACTGCAGACGCGCCTCCAGTCCAGCATCAAGATGGAGGAGATTGCTGAGCCGTTCATCCGCCGACGTGCGATTCGTCACCTGGAAAAGGGGCGCGTCGTAATCTTCGGTGCCGGCACCGGCAATCCGTACTTTACGACGGACACCGCAGCTGCCCTCCGCGGCCTAGAAATCGACGCGGACGTCATCTTGAAAGGAACGCGCGTGGATGGCGTCTTTACCGCCGACCCAGAGAAGAACGACGACGCCCAGCGCTTCCGCGCCATCCACGGCAAGGAGGTCATCCGCCGCGGACTCAAAGTGATGGACATGACGGCGTTCACCCTCTGCCAGGAATCAAGCATGTCGATTCTCGTATTCAACATGGGCATTTCCGGCAACCTGCGGCGCGTCCTCAAGGGCGAAAGCGTCGGTACGCGCGTTCACTGGAACGATTCGGAGTCCATTGCCGAACATGCAGACGCATAAGCCGTCTTGCATCTGCTGACGGCGGCCATACAATTCAGGCCGTCCCCGCGTTAGCTCGCGAATGCCGCCCCAACGGAGGGCGGCACCGAGCGCGACATCCTCATGCACACTCTCCCCCGAGCTGATATGTCTGACGATCCCGTCCAAGACGTTCTCGACGACGCAGATGAGCGGATGGAAGAAGCATTCAACTTCCTGCGTTCGGAATTCAACTCAATCCGCGTCGGGCGTGCCGCACCGGCCATGCTCGAAAACGTGAAGGTCGAATACTACGGCAGCGTTGTGCCCCTGAACCAGGTGGCGAGCGTGACCGCACCGCAGGCCGATCTGCTGGTCGTCCAGCCGTTCGACCGCAACGCGATCGGCGACATCGAGCGCGGCATCATGACCGCGGATCTCGGCCTCAACCCGAACAACGATGGCGAGAAGATCCGCATTCCCGTGCCGCCGCTGTCCGAGGAGCGCCGTAAGGAGCTGGCGAAGAAAGCTCGTGAGCGGGCCGAAGACGCCAAGATCTCGATCCGCAACATCCGCCGCGATGTGAAGGACGAGCTCAAGAAAACGGTCGAAGAGCACAACCTCTCCGAGGACGTCATGTACGGCGCCGAGGAAGACCTTCAGGAGATCACGGACAAGTACACCAACAAGTCCGACGACCTCCTCGAGAAGAAAACCGAAGCGATCATGAAGGTGTGACCGCTTCGCGTTGATACGTTAAAACGTTGGGTCGTTGGGACGATAAACGCGAAAACGCATCAACGATCCAACGCATCAACGCTCTCGCGAATTTCGGATGAGGGCGCTGCGGGCCGGATCATTGGACCGGAGTTGACATTCGAGATATCACGTTTTCACGATCCGGAGGGGTGCCCGAGCGGTCGAAGGGGCTCGCCTGGAAAGCGAGTGTGCCGTTTTCGCGGTACCGAGGGTTCGAATCCCTCCCCCTCCGCACGAACCTGACGCGACCCGTCCCGCCGACGCATCGCGTTAGATGACACCGAGAAGCCGAGTTGCCTGTGCATGGCGGCTCGGCTTTTTCTCTATCCCGCACCATCCTTACGTCGACCGGAGCGCTCGCTCCTTTCTCCATGATCAACAGCATGACCGGGTTTGGTCGCGGTTCGGCCAGCCATGCCGGCGCCACCGCAACTGTCGAAATCAAAAGCGTGAACAAGCGGCACCACGATGTGTCGGTCCGGATGCCGGGCAACCTCGCCGAGAAGGAGTCGGCGATCCAATCGGCTCTCCGCGACACCTTCGAACGCGGTCAGTTCACCGTCTACGTCGACGTCGAGTCCGATATCGACACGACCGTGCCCTATCGCGTCGACGAGGACGCAACAGCGAAGTACGCAGCGCTGCTCCGCACCCTGCAGTCCGCCGCGGGCATCGACGAGCCGATCACGCTGGACGACCTCCTCCGGTTTGACAACGTGTTGACGGAGGATCGCCCCGACGATGACGCCCTTCTGAAAGAATCCTGGGCAGCGGTCGAGGCGGCCACGCAAAACGCCATTCAGGAACTGGCAAAAATGCGGGCGCAGGAAGGCCGTGCGCTCCGTGAGGACCTGGAGAACCGCCTGGAGGCGATCGAAGACGATCTGGAAGCCGTGGAAGCGCGCGCACCGGAGCGCGTCCGTGAGCACCAGCAGCGCCTGCGCGACCGCCTCGCCGAAATCGTCGAGGACGAGCGCATCGATAACGACCGGATCGAGACCGAAATCGCCGTGCTCGCAGACAAGCTTGACATCAGCGAGGAATGCGTCCGACTCCGGTCGCACATCGCGATGTTTCGCGAGTCGATCGAAGACGACGAACCGTCCGGGCGCAAGCTCAAGTTCATCACCCAGGAGATTCACCGCGAGGTCAATACGATCGGGGCGAAAGCCAACGACCCGTCCATCAGCGGATGCGGCGTTCGCATGAAAGAGGAAGTGGAAAAAATTCGAGAGCAGGTCCGTAACGTCGAGTAACGCTACCTTTCTTCTGCCCTCACCTCCCATTCAGCGTTGAGCGCTATGCCTAAAGACCGAGCCATCATCGTGCTCACCGCTCCCAGCGGTGCCGGCAAAACAACCATCGCTCATCGCGTCCTGGAGGAGCGTCCAGGCCTCTCCTTTTCGGTATCCGCCACGACCCGCGACGCCCGCCCCGACGAGACAGACGGGGAGGATTACCATTTTCTTTCGGTGGACGAGTTCGAGAAACGGATCAACCGCGGCGATCTTCTGGAATACGAGCAGGTCTACGACGGCCTCTACTACGGCACGCTGAAATCCGAGATCGCGGAGAAGTCGAAAGACGGCGGCGTTCTGCTGGACATCGATGTCAAGGGGGCGGTGAACGTCAAAAAGGCGTTCGGCGATGACGCGCTCGTTCTCTTCGTCGCCCCGCCGTCGGTCGAAGAACTGGAGCGACGCCTCACCGGGCGCGGCACGGAAACGGACGACGCCGTGACGACACGGCTGGCCCGAGCCCGCATGGAATTGGGAATGCAGGACGAATTCGACGCCGTGGTTGTGAACGACGACCTGGATGAAGCCGTCGAGGAAACCTTATCGTACGTCGACCGGTTTATCCAAAGCTAATCGCCGGAGAACCGCAGCCATGCCCTCCGGTCACAGCGTCACCAACTCTTGAAGCACGCCAGACCCCGACTCTTTATGGCTATCGAAACGCTGGATGTTGACGAGCTCGCCAAGCGCACCGGCAACATCTACGAGACGGTTGCGATCCTGTCCAAACGCTCCCGCCAGGTCGCATCGAACGTGAAGTCCGAACTCGACGACAAACTCTCCTACTTCGAAGGCTTCGGCCCGGAGATGGAGGACGTTCGCATGCAGGAGGAGCAGGAAGAGGTATCTCTCGAATACGAGAAGATGCCTGAGCCGACGGAAGTCGCCATTGGCGAGTTCCTGAACAACGAGCTGTACTACCGGAAGCCGTCGGAAGAAGAGTAGCACTCCGGCAACGGTTTTGGCAGACGCCCGACCGGTGGGTCGACGCGGAGTCTTTCGCTCCCGCGGAGCCTGTCCGACCGGGCGTTTTGCGTTGTAGCCCCCGT
Source organism: Longibacter salinarum (assembly GCF_002554795.1). Taxonomy (NCBI): domain Bacteria; kingdom Pseudomonadati; phylum Rhodothermota; class Rhodothermia; order Rhodothermales; family Salisaetaceae; genus Longibacter; species Longibacter salinarum. Next base: position 62,312 of record NZ_PDEQ01000007.1, read on the forward strand.
CTCCGCTCTGCGTCTGCGTCATGTCCGACTCGCCTGCGTCTCTTCCGAACCTGTCCCGCCGCCGAATCCTGCTGGGCGTCACCGGCAGCATCGCCGCCTACAAATCCGCTCTGCTGGTTCGCCTGCTGAAAAAGTCGGGCGCGTACGTGCAGGTTCTGATGACGGAGGGCGCATCCCGCTTCATTTCTCCCCTCACGCTCGGCACGCTGTCGGAGCGCGAGGTCCTGACGGAGATATTCCCCGAGGGCCCATCCTCGGAGGACGGTGGCTGGACGAAGCACGTGGACCTCGGCCTGTGGGCAGACCTGCTCGTCGTCGCCCCCGCTACGGCGCAGACACTCGCGAAACTTGCGCACGGGTTTTGCGACTCGATGCTGACGGCCACCGCGCTGTCGGCCCGATGCCCGATGATGGTGTGTCCCGCGATGGATCGCGACATGTACACGCATCCATCGACGCAGCGCAACCTTACCCTTCTTCGCGAGGATGGGCATATCGTGATGCCCGCCGCCCACGGCGAGCTCGCCAGCGGCCTCGTCGGACAGGGGCGAATGCCGGAGCCGAACGCCATCGTTCAGCGCATCGCCCATGAGCTCGAAGATCGCGCTTTTGCCGCGGATCGGGATGCGCACGAGAAGGCCCCGAACGAAACACGTGCGGTGGAGAAGCCGAACGATTCTCTGGACGGGAAACGCGTACTCGTCACGGCCGGCCCTACGCAGGAGCCTGTCGACCCCGTTCGGATGCTGACGAACCCGTCCACCGGCACCATGGGCTTCGAGGTCGCGCGCGAAGCGGCCCGACGCGGTGCCGACGTAACGCTCGTGGCCGGACCGACCTCGCTCGACACGCCGCCCGGCGTTACGCGCGTCGATGTGCGCACGACCGAAGAGATGCACGAGGCCGTTCAGTCGCGCCGCGAAGAGGTCGACCTGGTCGTGATGGCCGCAGCCGTTGCTGATTACACGCCGAAGAATCCGTCCGACTCGAAACAAAAGAAGGAAGACGGCAACCTGGTGTTGCACCTTCGGCGAACACCCGATATTCTGAAAACCCTGGGCGAGCACAAACAGCCGGGACAAACACTGGTCGGCTTCGCCTTGGAAACCGACGACGGACCGGCGAACGCCCGGCGGAAGATCGAGCGGAAGAACCTCGACTGGATCGTCCTCAACGACCCGAAGGAAGAGGGCGCGGGCTTTGGCACGAAAACCAATCGCGTCACGCTCTTCCATCGCGACGGATACGCCGAGGAGGTGCCGCTACAATCAAAATCTCAGGTCGCGCGCATTCTTCTCGATCGCGTCACCGCGTCGGTCCCCGAACCATCCGGCGAGACGCCCTGACTTGCAACCTCGACGAACGACCTACTAAGCTCTTCACTCTTCCCTCCCGATGCGTTCTCTCCTCCAAGAATTGCGCGGCGTCATCGAGCGCGAGGCGTCCCTCCACGGACCGCTCGTGCCCCTTGATGCTCCGCCGACCGATACGGACGAGGATGCTTCGGCTACCGAGGATGACGCTCCCACGGTGAACGAGTCTTCTCCGTCAAACACGTACTCGCAGCCGGGTGAGGCAGCCACGGACGATGCATCCAGCGTAGACGCCGACGACCTGCCGGCTCCGTCCACCGCGTCCGATGCCTCCGCCGGGGACGCCCTTTCTTCCACTTCTTCCTCCAACGACGCCTCCATGCCCAACCAGGACCTGTTCGGCAACGAAGTCGATCCCACCGAAGACCCGTCCCGCCCCCCGAGCGAACGGATCGAAGCGCTCATTCCTGACGACGCGCCGTACAAGGATATCGACTCGCTGGCGGAACTGGAGAAATGGGTTGCAGAGAACACACTCGTTCCGATCGACGAGGACCGCAAGAACCCCGTCTTCGGCGTGGGCGACCCGAACGCCGACCTTTTGATCATTGGGGAGGCTCCCGGCGCAAACGAAGACGAGCAGGGAGAGCCGTTTGTCGGCCGTGCGGGCAAGCTTCTCGACAAAATCCTGCAGGCGATCGAATTTGACCGACAGGACGTCTACATCGCCAATATCCTGAAGAGCCGTCCGCCGAATAACCGGGATCCGCTCGCCGAGGAAGTCGAAGCCCATATCCCGATTCTCTATAAACAGATTGCACTCATCCAGCCTGCGATTATCTTGTGTGTGGGCAAAGTGGCAACCAACACAATGCTTGACCGGAGGTCATCTCTCGGTTCGCTTCGCGAGAAAGAACATGACTTCTACGGCATCCCGCTCTATGCGACGTACCACCCGGCCGCCCTGCTCCGCAACTCGAACTGGAAGCGTCCCACGTGGGAGGACGTCAAGCTAGTTCGGACGCGCTACGATGAACTCACCGGCACGTCCTGACGGCGCCTGACCTGCTGGCCGCCCCATCCGTCTCCGGCGACCGGCACACCTCGTTTTCCACATCAGACGGCCCCTCCCGAGCGCTCCCAAATTCCTCTGCCCGTTTTCGCCATGGCCGACTCCGGCGATCAGTCCAAATCCCCGCGCATGAACATCGACGACACGTCGCGCCCGTCGTACCCGCTCGACAAGATGCGGGGACGGCAGAGCGATCGGCGGCGTCAGCAGGCCGATGCTGTGCACAAAAAGTCGGGACGGGTGCCACCGCAGGCCACGGACGTGGAAATGTCCGTCCTCGGCGCGATGCTGATCGAGCGCGAGGCCATTCCGAAGGCGATTGAGGTGCTTCCGCCCGAGGCGTTCTACAGCAGCAAGCACCAGAAAATCTACGAGTCGATCCTCAACCTCTTCGAGCGGGGCAACCCGGTTGACCTCGTCACGCTGACGGAGGAACTGAAACGTCGCGACGCTCTCGAGGAAATCGGCGGAGCCTATTACCTGACGGAGCTGACGACGCAGGTGGCCTCGGCAGCGAACGTCGAGTACCACGCCCGGATCATCGCGGAGAAATCGCTGCTCCGCAAGATGATTGAGAAAATGACGACCCTCGTCGGCCAGGCCTACGAGTCCGGCGCCGATGCCTTCGAACTGCTCGACCAGGCCGAGAGCGAGATCTTCTCCATCTCCGACACGCAGCTCCGGAAGGCGGCGTCTCCGCTCAACGACGTGGTGAAAGACACGCTCGAGCGGCTGGAGTCCATTCACGGGCAGAAGGGCGGCATCACGGGCGTCCCGAGCGGCTTTACGAAGCTCGACGACATGACGAGTGGATGGCAACCGTCCGATCTCATCATCATCGCGGCGCGGCCCTCGATGGGTAAGACGGCGTTCAGCCTTGCCGCCGCGATGAACGCCGCGATGCACCCGACAAACCCGGCCGGCGTGGCGATTTTCTCGCTGGAGATGGGCGCGCAGCAGTTGGCTCAGCGTCTCCTCACGTCCGAGGCCCGCGTCGATGCGCAGCGTGCGCGAACGGGTCGCATGAAAGATGACGACTGGCAGCGACTCGCCCGCGCGGCCGGTAAGCTGAGCGAAGCCAACATCTTTATCGACGACACGCCCGGACTCAGCGTGCTCGAGCTCCGCGCAAAGTGCCGGCGCCTGAAGGCGGAGCACGACATCGGCCTTGTCGTGGTTGACTATCTGCAGCTGATGCAGGCCTCCGGTGCTGTTCGCAGCGGCGCCAACCGTGAACAGGAGATCGCCCACATCTCACGGTCGCTGAAGGGGCTGGCGAAAGAGTTGAGCCTGCCGGTCATCGCGCTGTCGCAGCTCAACCGTAGCGTCGAGAACCGCGGCGGCGACAAGCGCCCGCAGCTTTCGGACCTTCGCGAGTCCGGATCGATCGAGCAGGATGCCGACGTCGTGTCGTTCATCTACCGTGCCGAGCGCTACGGCATCACGGTGGACGAGAACGGCAACTCCACCGAAGGAATCGCCGAGCTCATCATCGGGAAACAGCGCAACGGTCCGATCGGCACGGTCGAACTGGCCTTCATCGACCGGTACGCGCTGTTCGAGAACCTCACCTCCCGCTACAACGACAACGACCAGGGCGGCTTCGGCGGAGGAGACGATTACGGCGGAGGAGACGGCTACAACGGCCAGGACGGCGGCGGCAACAGCTTCGAGGACGACGCGCCGTTCTAATTCGAAATGCGAAGTGCGAAATGCGAAATGCGAAGTGGTACAAATAAAAAACGCGCCCGTCGGAAGTAGCTTCCGGGGCGCGTACGTCGTTCGGGGCTTCCCTAAATCAACCCTTTCCAGAAAGCCGATCTTTCAGCAAGGGAACGTCATTCTGGACAACTTCCAGATCTATGTTGAGGTAATCATGAGCGAGACGGTTACGCATTCCGATAACAGCACGCCACGGTACCTCACTTACACGTCTACGAAAAGACTCCGATAGCTGACGGCTTGCCTCTCCAATGATTTCGATCTGCCGAACCGTCGCATCCTGGAGCATCCGATTCTCTTCAAAGGTTTGCCGGTCCACACCGCGAGTGTACTCTTCAATCTGGTGGATTGCGTCCATGATGTGCTCCACATACACTCGATCTGTCTTCATAGAGCACAACCCGATCTTTTTCTAGATATGGGCGGATGTGGGGGCTGACAGAGCGTTCGGTCACGAGCTCCACGCGAGCTCCGAGCGTCTCCGATAATTCTTGCTCAAGTTCGAACCACTTCAACCCGAGAGCGGGGCGCTCCGACGCGGGACGCAAATCGACAAGTACATCGACATCACTGTTCGCATCGTGCTCCTCCCGGGCGACGGACCCGTACAGCGAAATGCGGGACGCAAAGGGACGAAGCGCCGGGACGACCACCTCTCGTACACGGTCAATGGTCAGCGTCGGAGGCGACATGAGAAATTGTAAACGAGCTTGAAGCGACAGTCCGAGGGTGAAGCCGTTCGTTGCAACACACTCAATATACGTGTACGCCACCCAAACGAAAAACGCGCCCGTCGGAAGTAGCTTCCGGGGCGCGTTTCGTTATTGCCGTAAGTCTGAGGTGACGGGCGGATTCGAACCGCCGTACGAGGCTTTGCAGGCCTCTGCCTAACCCCTCGGCCACGTCACCTTCTGGGGACGGAACGGGGCGGGGGTCGCCGCTCCGCTCGTGCGATATCTAGGAATGCATGCCCCTCTGGACGGTTCCGACCGCGCTCCCTACATCCACTCTATTTTCGAAGAGCATCGCTCGAACAAACCGTGGAAATCGTTTCCGATCAATGCTCCCCCGGTTTTACACCCATCCCTTCTCCTTCGCCTCCCGGTAGCCTTTCGCGCGAAGCTTAGACGCCGGGTTGTCGAGTTGTCCGTAGCCCCACTCGTGGAGTTCGGAGCGATCGCCGTTGTAATCCGTGTGGCTCATCACGCGGACGGTCTCCAGTACATCGCATCCCGCGACCGTCACAAGGTCTGCCGCAAGCTTCCACGTCTCCGCCTTCGTGAGGTACATCAGCGGCGTGTGGATGCGCAGGTCTTCATCCATGGCCAGCGATAGGCTCGTCTGCATCGAGTCGATGAAGACGCGGCGGCAGTCCGGGTAGCCGCTGTAGTCCGTCTGGCACATCCCGCCGACAAGGTCATGGATGCCGCGGTTGTACGCGTAGCTCGCGGCCGTGCTGAGAAAGAGCGCATTGCGCCCCGGGACGAAGCTCGCGGGCAGGTCCTCATTCCGCTCGTGCGCGGCGCTCATGTCCTTCTCGTGCTCCGTCAGCGCCGAGCCGGAGAGCGTGCCCTCCATGTCGATGATCTCAAACGGGACATCCGCCTTTACCGCAATCTTGCGCGCCTGCTCCGTCTCGACCGCGTGCTTCTGCCCGTAGTGAAACCCGAGCGCGTGGACCGACGCGAATCGGTCGAGCGCCCAGAACAGGCACGTCGTAGAGTCCTGCCCGCCGGAAAAGAGCACGAGCGCGGAGCGGTCGGTGGAATCGGGGTGCGGCATAGAGAGAATGGTACGGGTCAGGAAAGGTCGACATTGGAAACGTGGACGACACCAAGCAGCGAAAACACATTTGTGCTCGACAGAGCAGGGCTACTCCGCAACAGCGATTTCCACGCGGCGGTTGAGGCGGCGACCGGCGTCCGTCTGGTTGCTTGCGACCGGGCGCGTCTCGCCGTAGCCGGCTGTGTCCAGCCGATCGGCCTCGATTCCGTGCTCGGTGAGCCAGCGCTTGACGGCTTCCGCGCGTTTCTGAGAGAGCAAACGGTTGGATTCAGCGCCACCCTCGCTGTCGGTGTGGCCCTCTATGACGAATCGCGTGTCGGATCGGTTCTGCATAACCCGCTGCACAGCCTGCAGGGTCGGCTCGGATTCAGCCTGGATCGTCGCCGAACCCGTGTCGAACAGAATGTTGCGCAGTCGGACGCGGCCCTCGGCGTTCAGGTTTTCTTCGATCTGAGACGTTTCGCTCTGTGGAGCGAGTTGCAAATCGACGGTCACCTCCGTGCCCGCTTTGAGGTCGACCGGCTCCGACGTAGAGGAAAATCCAGGTTTCGCGGCCCGCGCCACCACGAGGCCCGCCGGCACGTCGGGAAGGTGGTATCGTCCGTCTTGGTCCGTTTCGACTGCGTCCAGTGCGGAGGACACGAGGACGCCCGGCAGCGGGGCTCCAGTTTTCGCGTGTGTTACACGGCCGCGCAGCGTTCCCGTCGAGGGAAACGTGTCGGGGTTGACGAGCACCTGGACGAAGTCGATCGCGAAGCCATCTCCCGCTCCCGTCGTCGGATCGTCGATTCGCAGCGAGAGACGGCCATCCTCCAGAAGATCATGGTAACCGGGAAGGATTTCGACGGTGACGAGCTTCCCGATCGGGCCGGTTTGATTGAGCGCGTTCAGCACTTCTTCCATCACCGGATACCGTTCCCCGTCGAGCGTCACCTGATACGTCGACCCAAAACGCGGGGCCTGAAAGTCGTCGAGAAAGAGCTGCAGCGCCACGGTTTCCACTTCAATGCCACTCAGGTCCGTCGTCATCTCAATGGCTTCAGCGGGCTCTGCCACCTGCGAGTAGCCGTCCTGCCCTTCCGGCGGCGAGCCATCGTAGCCCGTGCCGATCATAATGCGATCCGTTCCGGCGGGGTCGCTTTCCTCCGGCTCGAACGGGTACGCGTGCGGTGGCGTCGAGCGCCCCGAGAACGGCGTAAAGCCCCACGGCCACCCGAACCCGAGATTGTCGATGTCGCCGACGCGCACCAGCAGATCCGCCAGTACGGTGTCCCGTGTGGTAAATGTCGGCTGCGCCCAGTTGTCCGGCCAGCTGCGCGCCTGCTTCACTCCGGAAACCGTTCGGGCGTTGGGCTGGGCATCCGGGACGCGCGTCTTCAGCCAACACCGGGCCTTCTCCCCCTGCACGCCAGGCTCTACGTACGTAAACGCAGCACACTGAGGCTCATCTGCGCATCGCCGCGCACACTGCTCGGGCGGGCCATTCATCTCGATCGAGCGGTAGTCCGCACCAGGTCGATCCGTCTTCGGCTCGATGGTCATGCCGTCTACCTGTGCCCGCGCACCGGGCACCGCAATCACAGCGAAAATAACTACACTGATGAATGCAAGCGAGACGGAGACGTTGAGATGGCCAGACATGAACACGGACGCGTGGGCGAAGGGGAAGAGAACCCCGGGCGACAGAAACAGAGCGATGGCTAAACATCGACGGCCCGAGTCACGAATTCAACCCGGCTGCCGAGTCCGACGGATCGCTGCGTGTTCGCCGGGCTAATCAAAAAAATCGGTCCCTCCAGTCGAACTGAAAGAAGCGCAGGCTGCCCTACCGCTGGAAGAGGCAGAAAGGGCCGACAACAAGAGTGTTTAACGGCGGGCCCGGCAGGATTCGAACCTGCGGATTCGGATGGAGAGACATATTTATGAGGTACGACGTCACCTCACTGCAAATTCTCGTGGAACTGAGTCCAGTTGTCCGATGATGGCTTTACACCGGGTGGGAGCGGTTGAAATCGAAACACCCTGGGCGGGTCGATCGGCTCGCGGCTCCGTCCCGCAAAGTAATTGGGCCGGATGAGTTCGGTGATCACGATCGTGGTGTCATTCGGAATGTGACCGACGTACGTCCATGGATCGTTCATAAATTTCTGAAAGACAATGTTTGCGCCTGCATACAACCTCATCGTCTGAATTGAGATCGAATCATCAAAAACCCGAAATCCGCCCCATAGCAGGTTGATCGGTGAATCTCGCTCACCCGTTTTATCCAAAAGGCTGTGTTCGAAATGATCGATCTTGTGTACTTCGGACGGAGATTCGAAGGGTGTAGCATGTGGCGACCCATAGACGACACGTCTTTCACCACTGATTCCAGAATGAGCAGCAGTCCCGTCTTTCCATAAAATCAGAGGCTGTGCAAGCCGTTCAGACCACGTGGTGTCCAGATGCGTGTAGTACCCATCCAGCCGAAGCACAGACGTGTCGATTACGCCCGGCTGACTCTGATGCGTGTAGTGCTTCCCATTTACGCCGAGGCGCCAGATGCACCCTGAGAGAAGCAAAACGAGGGTCAACACCACCCCGAAGGACATGTCGTGCTGTGCTAGGATCATCTGCATGCCAGTGCCATCGTCTTGCATACCGGTTCGGGTGTGAAGAACATCGAAGTCGGATTTTACTTCTGGGAGTCATCTGAGGCATCGGAGGACATCGAATCCTTGACGGCGAAGACATCAAAGCCAGTCGACAGTCGTTTGACCAGAGCGACATCAGTGCCTCTCTTTCGATCGCGAAGGTACAGTTCGTACCTGAACCACCCCGATGAACCTTTAACTCGACAGCGGTACAATACGTATCGCTGATCGACGACGCGCGCAAAACGGATGGGACACTCATCGGTGTCCCGTTCGAACATGGACTGCACAGCGCCATCGCGGAGTCTGACGCGTGCGACACCGCGGCGACCGGGATCTTTATTGCCTCTCCACGGCGTGCTGTACGTTCCCAGTAGCGCATTTCCTGTTGAATCCCATGGCACCAGGGGCTCGAAGATGAGCGGACGGTCCGCGTACGTTGGCCAACTGAGGTCGTGAATCCGCTGCCATGGATGAAGGGAGAACACACTCAGGCGTCGCTCTTTCTCCATACGGTGACCCTGTACCCAGTCGACGACGAGACGAGAGCCGCCGGGCGAGAAGTTATGTTCCAGCACCCGGCCTTCGAACGCCTCCACTCGGAGCGTGTCTTGCAGCGATGCTGCGAGTACGACAAGCGTTGAGTCATTGTAGAAGTCCTGGTTTCGTCGTCCCGTCACAGCGACCTCTCCGTCCGGAGAGACGCTCACTCCCCCCCATAAACCGTACACCAAAAGTTGTCCTTCAGCACGAGAGGGCTGAGCAAACATACTGTCTCGCCGCGTGAACGACGGAAGGCGCTCAAGAGGCACACTGCTCGGGATATACCGCGGCGCCGCGTGTGCACCATAGTATACAGGACCTACCTTGCCTCGCTTCTCAAGAGTACCCTCAGGTAGACGTAGTTCGAAGATGTAAGGCGCACGCCGGTAGCTAGATGGATTGGTGATACCGACGAAGGTGACGACGGCATCGGGACCGACAGGGGTCTCATCGTCGTCTACCAGAAGATCGACGTTGTATCCACATCCGCTCAGCACCGCCACGAGCAGCGCTACGAAGTACAGTCGACCACTGAATCGGACGTGCGAAATCGATCTCTCCCGCATTCCCCTGTCAGATATTCCAGCATGAGTCGCATTCGCCATGTCAACACTCATACGAGAAAGAAGGGGAAAGTACGTGGGGCAGATCCAAGAATCCGCTGGTGCATCACAGGCACGCGTCAGGAAGGTATACTGGTAGAATACTTAATTAGACGCACCGCATGAATAACATCAACCTAGTATCCGTCACAGTGTGATAGAGCCTCGACGCTAGGTTGTCATGCTGGGGGTTCTTGATTCAGCTACACTTCGATGCGAGATGTCACCCTCTTCCCAGGCATGTGCACTAATCAGGACGTTTTCGTGGGGCATCTCAGAATGCAACCGGGGAAGACATGCAAACTGAAGCGTAAACAGAAAATGCCACGCCCAGACGATCTGGACTAGACGAACGCTGCCCCCATGCCACGGAGGAAGGCGGAGAGTTGAAGGTGGCGCGCCCGGCAGGATTCGAACCTGCGGCCTGCGGATTAGAAGTCCGCTGCTCTATCCAACTGAGCTACGGGCGCGGGTGGGGTCAACGTCCTTGACGGGACGCTGCGTCATCAAACTCTAAACTCAAGCACGCGGCGGGAGGTTCGAGGCGTTTCTGTTAACGAATGCCTCCGTCACGTGCCTACACGGGCTGCTCGAGATCGGCGAGCTCGTTCAGGTCGAGCGCGACGGTTTCGGGCTCAGGGCGGAGCCAGTCCGCCAGGGCGACGGCGGAGGGCCGTACGTCCATCGGGAGCTGCGAGCGGCACGCCTTGTCCTCGCAGGCCATCGGGTGGCCGCAACGGGCACAGCAATCGTGCGGCAGCGCGTACGGCAGATTGCAGTGCGGGCAGAGCGTGATGAATACGTCAGAGGAGAGATCCACGAGGTCAGGCGGAGAAAGGAGTCGCGGCACGGTTCCGTACAATACAACGAAGCCGGCCAATCACACCACTGTCTCAACACGTATTTCTCGAAATTTACCGCAGACTCGGTTGCGGGATGGAAAATCCAGCGTCCGACCCCATGTGGGGGTACACGCCACAAACGGTTCCGTGATGACCCGGTGGTGACCGCGATCCCGGGGCATCATCTTTTCCCTCCACGGTGCCTGGCCCTCTCTCTCCATCGCCTTCTATGCCGTCCTCAAACGATTCAGCATCTCAGTGTGCCTCCCTCGGCGATGACGTCGACCCGCTTATTCGGTACGAGGGGCAATGGAGCCGTACGGAAAAAGAGTCGCTTCACGGCGCTATTGAGGCATACGAAGGCCGCCATTCTGACCCTGTCGGTCATACCCCGAACTGGGTCCTCGTCGCGGTTCGCATCCCGGATCAACCGCAGTTTATCGCCAGCCGGCATGGATGGCAGGACATCGTTCGTGCAGATACGCCGGAGCACCTCGCGCACCGGGTCCGCAATCTCACAGATGGCTGCATGAAGAAAACCGAGCTTCCGTAGAGCTGGATTCTCATCCGCCCTAACGCAGAAAAACGCCTCGACCGGTTCACCGGAAGAGGCGTTCACTTTTGCTCGGAGAACCGTGTTGTGCCGGGAGACCGGCTACATCGTTCTCGAATGGTCGGGGCGGCCGGATTCGAACCGGCGACCCCCTGCTCCCAAAGCAGGTGCGCTAACCGGACTGCGCCACGCCCCGATCGGTGTAAGGAAGTGCTGCTGGGATGGTCTCCCGTAGATAGGCCCCCAGTGTAATGGGAGCCAGCGTCAACACTTCCGCCCTTTCTGCAGGGACTTACCTGAACTCGCTACGACGATGCTTAGTTCTTCGCAGCTTTCAGTTCGTCCTGCACGTTGTCGAGCGGCACCACCTTCTGCTTAAAGCTGTAGTGCCCGTTATCTTTTTTCTGTGCGACAATAATCTTCGCCATCTTCCGCGAAGCCGCACCTTTCTTTCCTTTCGTCTTAGCCATGACTCTGCCTGCCTGATCGCGTAGTTCGGAGATTATGCGCCCGTTCGGCGACGTGCGACGCCCTGTGGACGAGTCGCGCGCCCCTCATCTTGGGTCGCTACTTCTTCTCCCGGTGGACGGTGTGCTTCCGGAGGACCGGGTTGTATTTCTTCAGTTCGAGCCGATCGGAGGTATTCCGACGGTTCTTGGTCGTGTGGTACCGCGACGTGCCCGGAGCTTCCGTGCACTCGAGGATAACCTGGATGCGGTTGCCTTTAGCCATGATTCTTCAGTCTTCAGTGTTCAAAACGACGCGAGGTGAGGCAGCGGTCGCGTGACGCCATCGTTGACGTCAAGGAGCCAACGTTTACACGTTGATGCCCTGGGCGCGAGCTTCTTTCAGCACTGCTTCAATCCCCTTCTTGTTGATCGTCTTCAGCGTCTTGGCCGACACCTTCAGGGTGATCCAGCGATCCTGCGACGGGATGTAGAACCGCTTCTTCTGGAGATTGCGCTGGAAACGCCGCTTCGTCTTGTTATTCGACTTGGAAACGTTGTTTCCCGTCACCGGTCCCTTGCCGGTCAAATCATCTTTGCGGGCCATGGATACGCCTTCGTCTTCTAGGAAATTGCCGCTTGCGTCGTGTGGAGGTTCTTGTCCCGAACGGCGCGAAAAACATGATCACGACCGTTACGTGGACAGTCTCTTTGAAGGATTACAAACGGGAAAATGTTTATGAAGAAGCCGCAGAAAGGCGGAAGTTCCTCCTCTCCGCGGCCGATTTCACGATTCGACCATCAAACAAACGGATCCAGACGTTTGGTAGAACGACGTCTTTACCGCATGATGTGGTCGAGCCGAAAAGCAGAATGTTCTATGCGTCGCGGGTCTGACCGTCGCCCGAGCCGTTGCTCGAAAGGCTCGGCGTAACGCCCGGCGTAAGGAACTCGAACAACGTATCGCCACGCAGGCCGAGTCGGAGCGTCTCCAGGGGAATGACTTCCTGTGGCTGGATGTTGCCGAGGTTCACGTTCGCGCCCTGATGCTTGATGAACCACACCTGCTGCATCTTATTCGGCGCCTCGAAGATGATGTCCTTCGGATCGACGCGAGCCACGATCTCGTCAACGAGACCGGAACGAATTTCGCCATTCGGACGGAAAAGACCGGCCGTTCCCGACTCGCGGGACTCGGCAATCACTTTCCAGCTCCCCGCTTCGAGCTCGGCCTGCATGGCCTCGACCCAGCGGTACGGCGGCATGATGTTGTTCGCGTCCTTCGAGCCCACCTCGCTCAGCACGCGGAAGTCCTGCGCAAAGAGCGAAATTGCGTCGAGCTTGTCCTCGTGCGCCATCGACACGGAGCCGTCGGAGATCTCGACATGCTCGACCCCGAGATCGTCCAGCATCCGGCGGTAGGTGTCCAGCTGATCCCGAAGGAAGAACGCTTCAAACAGCGTTCCCCCGAAGTAAAACGGAATGTTCGCCTCCCGGTAGATGTCCAGTTTCTTCTCCAGGTTCGGCGTGATGACCGCCGTCCCCCAGCCGAGCTTCACAACATCGATGTACTCCGCATTGACTTCGAGGATGTCTTCGACCTGGCGCGGAGCAAGCGCTTTGTCCAGCATGTGGGTCAGCCCACGGCTGCGCGGCTTGGAGGGGCGCTTCGGCAGGCCAATGACGTTATAATCGTCGCGTATCATGATGCGGGTAAATCCGAGGGGGAGAAAATTGAGCGGGTGCGTCCGTGCAGTACGGTCCATTCCGTACGGATCGCCGGAATGGAATCAGCCTCGTGGCGATCCGGGCGGGTTAGGTGTCGAGGTGAACGGCTTGCGCCGGCTCGATGGCTGCGGCCCGGGCGGCGGGATACACCGCGGCGAGCACGCACAGACCAAACGACACGATGGCAATGACCATGATGTCGAGCGGTTGTATGACTACAGGATAGGCATCGATCATGAATGATTCGGCCTGAGCCATCGGTACAAGCTTGAAATGTTGCTGAATGAGCGCTAGCCCGAGGCCTAATACTAGACCAAGTCCCGTGCCAACACCGCCGATCAGGGCCCCTTCCGTCAAAAATATGCGTTTGATATTCGACTTCGACACGCCCATTGCCCGGAGCACCCCCACATCTCGGCGTTTCTCAATCACGACCATCGTCAGCGAGCCGACAATGTTAAACGCGGCCACGATCACGATCAGGATCAAAATAGCAGACGCTCCCCACTTTTCGAGCCGCATCACGTCGTAGAGTGACTTCTGCAGATCGTACCACGTTTGGACCTCGAAACGCGCGCCGTCGAGCTGATTTTGCAGCTGGGCCTTTACTGTTTCGGCCTGCTCTAAGTTCTGCAGTCGAAGGTCCACACCGGTCACGCTGGACCCGGTGCGAAACAGCCGCTGGGCCTCTTCCAGGCTGATGAACACGTGATTCTGATCAAAGGCAGCCTGAACCTCAAAGAGACCCCGGACCTCAAACCGGCGTACGGGTGGCACGCCGAACACCTGCGTGAGCATCTGCTCGATGGAAGGCGCCGAAAGCAACCCGACGTTACTGGCAGATCGCTCCGAACCGCCGGGATAAAGGCCGAGGCGATTCCCCAGACCCATTCCCGCCACAAGCCCCGGCGTGCCGTCCCGGGTCGAGACGTCGAATGAACCGAAGCCGGTCTGGCGCACGACCTCTTGCTCTTCGGCCATCGCCTCCTGATCCACACCCCGGACGACCACCACGCGGTTGGCCGACCCGCCGTCATGCACGAGCAGCGCTTTGCCCTCTACATAGGGCGCGGCCGCCACGACCTCGTCCATGCCTTTCGTCAGCGCGATCAGCGAGTCTGCATTCTCAACCCCTCGCGCATCCGTGCTGACAACACGAACATGCGGGTCGATTGAGACGAGCAGGTCGCGGACAAAATCGTAGAACCCGTTCATCACCGACAGGACCACAATCAACGCCGCAACACCGAGCGTAACTCCGGTCATGGAGATGCCCGTGATGATGGAGATCAGGGATACCTCGCGCCGGCTGAAAAGGTACCGGCGGGCAATTTGAAGGCGATAATCCACGGAATCAGAAGTGGAGGGGCGAAAAACTTATTCTCCGAGCATCGGCGTCGGGGACGTGAACGCGTCGTCCGGCAGACTCTCCGGAGCGCTCAGGTTATTCGTCAGGATGGCACGCTGCCCGCCCTCGTGCCGTTCGGCAAGCTGAACCTCACCGCCTGGAGCTGTGAGCGTAACGTAGCCGGCCCAGTCAAAGGCGGCCGGTGTAGCATCATTGGGCATGCTCTGAAGACGGAAGGCCCATCGGTCGAGTAAGCCGGTTTCTTTGTCCACGTACAACCAGTATTCGTCATCCGGCGTCAGACCGACGTCACCGAACGTAAGGTGAAGCACGTCGTGCTCGGCATCCGACGAATCCGCCAGATATGAGCGGTTGACGCCATCATCGAAGACCTTGAGCGGGGCGGTGAGCCAGTAGGTGTCGTTGATGAAGCGCTGATATCCGGTTTTCAGCAGATCCGCCTTTTGGTCCCCGGTGACCTCCTCGCCATTCTTGTAGACCGTCCCCGTTACGTTCCCCGGGCTCGACTCGTTCGTCTGAATGACCACCACGGTCTGCGCAGAGTCCGGAAGTTCGATGCGATACGCACCCGTTCGCCGGTTCCACAGATTTCTAGCGACGATTCTCGTGTCGCCATTCCCTTCGACGGCAAAATCGAATCGTAGGTACGGAAGCGTCTTCCACGCCTCGGCGCCGTGCGCTTCCATCATCCGCTGCGCGACCGCATCGGCCGTAGCCATTTCTCCATCATCCTGTGCCTGAACCGGAGCGGTGCTCCCTGCGACGCAGAGGAGCGTTAGTCCAAGAACAAGTGCGATGACCTGAAGTCGATTCAACGTTTTCGGGCAAAGACCGGACATATCGATAAAGTCGGAGTTATCAACAATTTGTGGACAGACGGTGGACAACATCCGCGGATGTAGACCAGCCGAGAACGTACGATACCCACTGTTTATTTCGCAGTGGAATGTCCGGTCGTTCCCTCACATTCACAAGCGCAGATGTTGGTGGCGCACCGGCGATACATGCCGTGCGAGGACATCTACACTCCGGATCACACGTTGAAGCGGAAAAGCATCACGTCGCCGTCCTTCACCTCGTACTCCTTGCCTTCAGCGCGCATGACGCCGGCTTTCCGGGCCGCGGCTTCGGATCCATGCTTCTCGTAGTCGGAGTAATGGATCGTTTCGGCCTTGATAAACCCCTTCTCGAAGTCCGAGTGGATCTTACCCGCAGCTTGCGGCGCATGGAGACCGCGCGTCAATTGCCAGGCGCGTGCCTCCTTCGGTCCGGCCGTAAAGAACGTGATGAGGCCGAGCAGGTCGTAGGCCGCACGAATCAGGCGCTCGAGACCCGATTTTTCCAGTCCCATTTCCTCGAGGAAAAGCGCACGTTCTTCCGGATCATCGAGCTGCGCGATCTGCGACTCGACCTCTGCGGAGATAACGACGACCTCTGATCCTTCCTCCCTGGCAACCTCGCGGACGGCGTCGACGTGCTCGTTGCCCTCGGGCAGCGCGCTCTCGTCCACGTTCGCCGCGTAGAGAACCGGCTTGCTGGTGAGGAGGAAGAGTTCTTCCACGATCTCCATCTCCCACTCCCGACCTTCGAACGAGCGCGCCGGGTGGCCGTCGCTCAGGTGATCATGGAGTTTTTCGCAAACCTCCAGCTCCTTTGCGGCCTCCTTGTCGCCGCTCTTGGCCGGCTTGCGCTGCTTCTCGATGCGCTTCTCGACCGACTCCATATCCTTGAGCAGGAGCTCGGTGTTGATGACCTCGATGTCGCGCACCGGGTCGACGGAGCCGGAGACGTGCACCACGTTTTCGTCGTCGAAGCACCGAACGACGTGGACGATGGCGTCGACCTCCCGGATGTTCGCGAGAAACTTGTTGCCGAGTCCCTCGCCTTCCGATGCGCCTTCCACGAGGCCGGCGATGTCGAAGAACTCGATCGTCGCCGGCGTGACCTCAGCGGACTCCGCCATCTTGGCGAGCGTATCGAGACGATCGTCCGGGACCGGTACGACACCGACATTCGGATCGATCGTGCAGAAGGGGTAATTGGCCGACTCGGCGCCGGCGTTACTCAGCGCGTTGAAAATGGTCGATTTGCCGACGTTGGGCAGACCGACGAGACCGCAGCGAAGCGCCATGGACGTTCAGGGATCTAAAGGATGCAGACAACAACAGCAGATCCTAATCGTCGATACAACGCGGCTGTTCCAGCCAGCGCGCCCCTTCACGTCGAATTGGTCACGATCGCTGAGAGGTGTGAACGTATGGAGGTATGGAAGTGTGGAAGTATGAAAGTAGGAAGGTACGGACGTGGAAAACCGCTCTTCACATCCAAACTTTCACACCTAAATCATCCTTCGAAGTCGACGTCGATGAACTCCCGCTCTGGGAGGCGGACGGCGGTGAGACGGCCCATGCCGGGCTGCATGTGATAGACGCAGCCGGTATCGATCATGATCAGGCGCTCCCGATTAATCGGCTCCGGCTGGGGCGTATGCCCGCAGACAACGGTTTTGTCCCAGGCGAAGTCGCTGGCTTCGAGATGCCCGCGCTCCCACAGAAACACCTCCTCATCGAACGTTTCGAGGTTCTCCTCCACAGACACGTCGGCCTTCAGGCCCGCATGAACGAAGAGGTAGTCGTCGGTTTCGTAGTAGAGTTCGGTGTTGCGGACAAACTCCTGGTGTGCTTCCGGGATTTCGACATCCGGCTGACCATTCTCCATATAACTCTGCAGCGTGGCGATTCCGCCGTTGATCCGCCACAGGTTGAAGGCGCCCGCATTCAGATACCCGAGCATGAGCGACTCGTGATTGCCGCGGAGAAACGTACACTCGTAGTCGTCCCTCAACTCGAGAAGACGATCGATTACGCCTTTCGAGTCCGGGCCCCGGTCGATATAGTCCCCGACGAAAATGAGATGGTCGTCGTCGGTTAGTTCAAGCCGATCGAGGAGGGCGTCAAGCGACTTCGCACACCCATGAATGTCGCCGATGGCAATCAGGCCCATAAGGATTTGCCCTTTCGGGCAGCGAGGTAAAGATCGAGGCGATAAGGAAAGGCCGAGACGGGCGGACCCTGTTAAAGAAAGCCCTGGCGACCGAGAGAAGAGACTGGATATTATGAATATATTAGGACTCCCGCAAAAGATCCGGGGAATCTTAGCCGCCCTCTTCTGCTCCTACATCGTGTGGTCTACGAGGAGGCCTCTTCCTGCTCCTGTGGCAGATCCATCCCAACGAGCCCACGACCGGATTTATTGAGGCGCCCCTGCTCTTTTAGATCTGCAAGGGCCGCATCGAGAATTCCGTTGATGAATGTACCACTCTTCGGCGTGCTGTAGCTCTTCGCAATCTCGATGGCCTCGTCAATAGATACTTTCGGAGGCACATCCTCCATCTTCAACAGCTCGATAATGGCCATCCGAAGAAGGATGCGGTCCACCGGCGTAATGCGGTCGATGTCCCAGTTTTTCGCGTGCTTGCTAATCACGGCATCGGCTTCGCTCCGCGAGTTGACCGTCTCCGTGAGCAGCTTACGGGCAAATTCGAGTGTGACGGCGTCCCCTTCAAGAGCGGGCTCAAGAATGGTGTAGACGACGTGCCGAGCATCTCCGCCCCCCATTTCGAGGGCGTACAAAGCTTTCATCACGTACTCTCGGGCTTCACGTCTGGTGCTCATGTGGGGTTGAAACGCGTCAGGTGCTGGAAGACAATCCGGAAAAGTGCAGACGCCCGGCGGATAGAACCAGCGTCGCTACAAGATCACTGCTCCTATTAACGAGGACCCATCAGGTTCGCGTCCTCGCACCGACTTCATCCACATTTATGGCCTGCTGGCGACTCTAACGCGGACCGAGAGACCCAAAGAGCGGTCCTCCTCACGTTACAGGCTCGGTGTCGGCTGTGTCTTGAAGGGAAAAGAACCCTTCCAGACCTAGCCGACGGAATCGTGGATCCCGACTCCTCCATTCACTGGGGATCGTACCCCGCCCTGCTCGTCGCCGGCGCTCTCGCGACCGGCATTCTTATCGCCTCAACTGGCTGGCTGGTCTCACCGTGGACGTGGAGCGGCGGAGCAGGACTCAGCGTGCTGCTCTGGATAATGGCCACCTGGGATGAGCGACGGCGCCTTGTGTCGCTCGCCAACCTGATGCGCCTGTCTGGTGCGATCGTCCTCGGTATTTCAGTCGGGGCCCTGCGCCTGGTCGTCTTCGATGCACCGACCGATCGAAGTCTCCACCGCCAGGCCCAACACGTCATTGCGAACGGAGACACCACCACGATCACGGGACACGTTGCAGGTGCCCCAACGCGAGCAAATGGAAGCACGAGATTCAAGTTTTCGGTGGCCACCTGGCGAAGCGAAAACGATGTTCGCCCGGCCCGAGGAATGGTTCAGGTCACCCTCCGCTCTTCGCCCTGGGACGACGCGCCGGCGCCCTTCCCGGACGTGTTCGAAGGAGATCGACTCTCTCTCCATGGACAGCTGGAGCCGCCACCGGAACCACGCAATCCGGCCGACTTCGACTACGGCGCTTATCTCAGTCGGCGTGGCATCCACAGCACGCTCTACGTGTCGCAAGCGGCCGATGTGCGAATCCAAACACGGGCAAATGCACCTCTGCAGCGACTCGTCAACCAATCCAGAGCATGGATCCGCATGCTCACAGAGCGACATGTGCCAACCGACACGTCGCAAGCAGTCTTGCAAGCGCTCCTACTTGGGGATAAAAGCCACGTCAACGACCGGCAGCGAGAGGCTTTTGCGCGAACGGGCCTGATGCACCTGCTTGCCGTTTCGGGGCTTCACGTTCTGCTCGTCGGCATGGTGCTCTACACGCTTCTGCGCCCCATCCTTCACCGCCTTCGCCTTTCATGGCGCGCCATCGAGATCCTGCGAGCGGGGTTGACGATCGGCGTATTGGTTCTCTACATGCTGCTGACGGGCAGTCCACCGTCGGTTGTGCGAGCTGTGATCATGGCGGCACTGCTGATCGGGGGGATCGTTCTCCAGCGATCGGCGCACACGCTCAACACGCTCGGTGTGGCGGCCATCGTGTTGCTCATGCTGCGGCCGACGGCTCTGTTCGACGCCGGATTCCAGCTCTCCCTCTCGGCCGTGACCGGCATTGTCGTGCTCAACCCGCGCATCGAGGAAGCCAGCCGAGCCATTCTACCCGAACGGTGGATGACCATGGCTCCAGTCGAGTGGCTTGTATCGATGATAACGGTTTCGCTGGCAGCAACGCTCGGCACCGCGCCCGTCCTGCTCCATCATTTCGGCTTCGTTGCTCTGGGTGGCCTTGTACTGAACGTCGTGGCGATCCCACTCACGGCCATCGGGCTCACCGCTGGACTCCTGATGGTTCTTGCTAACCCAGTCGCCCCGGTTGCGGCCTCTTCATTTGGCATTGCAGCCGATGCGGCAATTCGACTGCTGGCGGAGACGGCTCTCTGGGGAGAAACGTGGATGGGGGCGGGTCTCGAACTCACGAACCCGAGTGGATGGACGCTTCTCGCGCTCATAACGGGCGTTCTCGTTGTTGCTCAATTTCCTCGCCCGCGACATCGATGGCGATTAGTCACAATAACGGGGTTAGCGATCTGTATTAGCTTCTTCGTCAGGCTTCTATCTGGAGATGCAACGCCAAAACTAACGGTGACATTCCTCGACGTCGGTCAGGGAGATGCCGTCCTCGTCACGACGCCGGAGCAGAGACACATGCTGATCGATGGAGGTCCCGTCACGCCATACAGTGACGCCGGTGCATCCGTGATTCAACCTCACCTCGAACATCTCGGGATTGAGTCCCTCGATGTTGTCGTGGCGACGCACCCAGACAGTGATCATCTCGGTGGATTGCCGACCCTCTTCGAATCGGTCTCCATTGGCCAGTTCATTCATAGCGGCCGCCGCGCCTCTTCGGACTTGTTCGAGCGAAGCCGAGCACTCCTCCACTCAAAGTCAATTCCCTCTCGCGCGGTCGTGACCGGAGATCGGTTGGCTCTGGGTTCCGACGTCATTGTCGAGGTTCTCAGCCCACCGCCGCAATCCATTTCGGGAGCCTGGTCCGAAAATGATGCATCGGTGGTTCTCGCGATGACCTTTGGGAAAACTCAGATCCTTCTACCCGGAGATATTGAGGCAACGGCCGAGGCGTGGCTTGTCGAGACCTTCGCCGAGGAGCTCGACGCAAATCTCGTCAAAGTTGCGCATCACGGCTCTTCGACGAGCAGTTCTTCTGCGCTGGTCCAATCCGTTACCGGCGGGTCGGTCTCCGAAATTATTGCCGTCATCCCAGTTGGCCGCCACAACAAATTCGGAATGCCCGTTCCAGAAATACTGACACGTTGGCATGAATCCGGAACGCGCGTTTTACGGACCGATCTCCACGGTTCTGTCTCTGTGCACAGCGATGGTCGATCTCTTTCTGCTCAAACGATTCGCTGATGGCAAACCCACGCCGAAAATCGCTGGGCACAAACGATGGATTTTGGTCACCCAGGTGTGGACGTGAAAATGTACTACTAACCGAGAATATCAGAGCGGAGTGAACTGGTATACTCTTGTATACCAAAGTTACCTGATCCAAACTGGTATACGGTCCACATACAGTTGTCTGGCTCGAAATCGGACTTATCCACACTTCCTTACTATGTACGAGGTGTATAAAATTTTTTTAGAAGAGTAGTGATTGTTGTTGGGCGTGTGGATATGTGGAGAACCAAATCGCCCACATTCGCAAGACGGCGATGTGTATAACTTGGGTATGGATCCCCAGGGATGTCCACAGTCGAGACCGGGTTCAACCATGACTTAGGTCGAAAAACCGGATATATCCCGAAGTTATCCACGTTTCCACACTTATCCACACCAAAACCGGGGGATCCGGGCGAAAAGTTGTGCACCGTTGTCCACACTGTTGAGAACTTTCGGAAATGTGTGGACGAACCACGAGGTTATGCACGGCCTTTCGCGCCGGTCTCCCGGTCAAGGTGTTATCAAGACGTTATGCCCCACTTGTCCACGGGTTATCCACAGTCATGTGGATGGCGTTATGAGGCGTTCTGGAGCAGGAAGCATAGATCGAAACTGGTACACTTACTTCCCCAATCGATCGAACATTTCCCGTTTATAGTCTTCGACGCCTGGCTGATTGAAGGGGTTAACGCCGAGCAGATAGCCGCTGACGGCGACCGCGTGCTCGAAGAAATACAGCAACTCTCCTAGCGGACCAGGGTCGATCGAGTCCATCCAGAGGGACAGAATCGGGACGCCGCCATCGCTGTGGGCCTGTGCTGTTCCCTCGTATGCGCCCCGTGTGACGTCCGACATCGTCTTCCCGGCCACGTAATTCAACCCGTCGAGATTGTCTTCGCTCTGCGGAATTGTCAGGTCGCCGTCGTCGTCTTCGACCATCAGAAACGTCTCAAGCACGATGCGCTGACCGTCCTGCATGTACTGTCCGAGGGAGTGCAAGTCGGTGGTGTATTGAACCACAGCCGGAAACAGCCCGGTGCCGTCCTTCCCCTCGCTCTCGCCCATGAGCTGTTGCCACCACCCGCCGATCGAGCGGAGCTTCGGCTCGAACACGGCGAGGACATCCACATCATAGCCCTCTTCGAGCAGCAGGTAACGAAGGCCGGCGTACTGCAGGGCCGGATTGTCTTCGGCATCTTTCAGCTCCTCGCATGCCGATACGGCTCCGTAGAAAAACGAGCGGATGTCGATTCCAGCCGCCGCGATCGGTAGCAGTCCCACCGGTGTCATGACGGAGAACCGGCCGCCGACATCTCGCGGGATGACGTACTTTTTATAAGGATGCTCGTCCCGGAGCGTGTTCAGCACGCCCTTCTCTGGATCCGTGGTGACGATGATCCGGTCGTCAGCATCTTCGAAGTGATCCTCCATCCACTGACGGACGAATCGGAAGGAAAGAGCCGTTTCGAGCGTCGTTCCACTTTTGGAGATGACGTTGACGAAGACACTCTTGCCCTCGAGGCTCTCGAGCAGCTCTCGCAAGTAGGCCCCGCTCGTCTGATTTCCGGCAAAGAGGACCTCCGGCGGATCATCCGGTTGATCACTTTTCCCGGGCAGGTCGGGCGTGGCTGGAGAGGTTTTTTTGAAATAGGGAGTCAGGGCATCAATAACGGCTTTAGCCCCGAGATACGACCCGCCAATGCCGAGGCACAGCAGCACATCCGCATCACGACGGAGATGGGCGGCCGTCGTCTCGATGTCTTCGAGGAGTGCATCGTCCGGGTCGGTGAGCAGATCGCGCCAGCCGAGAAAATCGCTTCCTGCACCGGATTTGTCGAGTACGGCCTGGTGGGCGTCGGTCAGTTTCGGCTGCAGGTCGTCAAGAGCGCCATCATCGAGCATGTCGAGGGCGCGCGAATCGTCGAGTCGGATCATAAACGAGAAGTGGTGGAGTGCGAAACGATAGCGAGGTCCTGCAAAATTCGTCCTGCCGAATGACAGGAGACACTGAAATGAGCAACCGGCGCCCGTGATGCATCGGGTGGATGACGCATAGCCACTGGGATGCAGCCGGACACGCACAACGTACAAAGCAGCCGGTGAACCGTGCAGCATCCTCAGGTGGAACTCGTGACTCCGCCGTCGGCGTTGTCTTTATGTGGCGCGGCATTCGTCGGATGGTCCCGTTCCGGATCATCGCGACGCCGCGGTTCGCTGATACACATCTTGTAGACTGATCGACCATGTGGACTGGACGATTCTTTATCGGCGCGTGCATTGCCGCTTTTCTCCTTCTGTCAGCGTTCCGGTTCGCTTCGGGCACGACAGACATTGAGCGGTTGCCCGTCGGAAGCGAGATTCCGGAGCCTGACGTTGAGATGAGGGGCGTTGACGGGGAAATGCATGCGCTTGGCTCCGTGACGGAGAAAAGCGGACTGCTCGTCCTGTTTACGGGAAGCAATTGCTCCTGGGTGAACGCGTGGGAAGATCGCTACAACGAAATCGCAACGCTTGCGAGCGAGCATCACATCGGGGTGATCGCGCTCAACTCGAACGCGGCCCGGCGGAAGGGCGGCAACGGCCTGGCGGACATGAAGGAGCGTGCCGAAGAAGAGGATTATCGTTTCCCGTACGTCGTCGACGATAGGGCTGCGATGGCCAACGCCTTTGGTGCGACGAAGACGCCGGAGGTATTTCTCTTCGATGGGGAGAGGAGGCTCGTTTATCGAGGAGCGATCGATGACAATCCGCGGAATGCTTCAGCTGTGGAAAAGTCGTTTCTGAAGGACGCGATTCGTGCATTGGTGATGGATCAGGCGATCGACACCCAGTCCACGAAGTCCGTCGGGTGTGAGATCAAGCGACCGGAGCGTTAATCCGGCCATACCTCTCCGCTACGAATGTTCTAGAGGCTATTCCAAACCTCCATTTGGACTGCTCACGCTACCCTGCTTCGCATGCCTCGCCAGGGACGTCTCGCCAAACAGGTTCTTAGACCAAAACAGCGAATGCCCTGCCTCTCGTGATGGAAGCAGGGCATTTATAATAGGTCGGTTGTGGCGCGTGCTACGCAGGTCAGTCTTCCAGAGTAAAGAGGCGCCACGTGCAGAATCCTACGATAGCAGCGGGCACCAAAAGGCTGAAGATACCCGCATCGCCCGCCGTAATGCGGGAGCCCAGAATAAACAGACTGAGCGCTGCGAGCAGGAAGTAAATGATTTTGAGGATCAGCGGTCTGGACATGGACACCGGGAGGTAGAGGAGGAGCGCTCGGGTCGTTCTAAAGTGAGAAACCCTCGTGCGCGAAGCAAGTGTCGATCCTGGAACATGCCACGCGGGCTGCCTGCGCCTTCTGATCGACTCGGTAGTATTTCCGGGACGACTGACTACTGACCGTTGCCGTTTGTCGTGCTCTTCAGGGCATCGACGAGGAGTGGGGTGACCTGGTCGTTCGTCGACTGGACGTAGCGTGCGGCGACGTCGTCCGGGACCTCAATCGGGACGCGTTCCACGATTTCAAGTCCGTAGCCCTTGAGCCCGACCCGCTTCTGCGGGTGATTCGTGAGCAGTCGAAGCTTGCGTGCGCCAAGGTTACGCAGAATCTGGCAGCCGATGCCGTAGTCGCGCGGGTCCATGCCCGTATCCGGCTCGATCATCCCCTCTTCCTCCGTCTGTCGCTCCATGGCGCGCAGCTTCGTGAGGAGGCCGGGCTTGTGCGCACCCTGCATCATGTAGAGAACGATGCCGCGACCTTCGTTTTCGATCATGAGCATCGACTCCGCCAGCTTCTGGTAGCCGCCCGTCGCGTCGGCGGCAAACACGTCGCCGATGACGTCCTGGGCATGCGCGCGAACGAGCACCGGTTCGTCTTCGCTCCAGTGTCCTTTCACGAGCGCCAGGTGGACCTCACCCGTCAGCGTCTCCTCGAAGGCGATAAGTCGGAAGGAGCCGTACGCCGTCTCAATCGGCACCTCTGCCTCGCGCTGGACGAGGCTTTCGTTCTGCATCCGGTACGCGATGAGGTCCTGGATCGTGATGAACGGCATATCGAGCTCTTCGGCGAGCTCGGTCAGCTCCGGGACGCGCGCCATCGTCCCGTCTTCGTTCATGATCTCCACCAGCGCACCGACGGGTCGGAAGCCAGCCAGGCGAGCGAGGTCGACGGAGGCTTCGGTGTGGCCCGCCCGGCGGAGGACGCCGCCGGTGCGCGCTTTCAACGGAAAGACGTGCCCCGGGCGAGCGAAGTCGAATCGGGAGACATTCGGATCGGCGAGGGCCTGGATGGTCTTCGCACGGTCCGCGGCCGAGATGCCTGTAGACGTACCCTTTTTATAGTCGACCGACACCGTGAACGGCGTGTGATACAGCGCCGAATTGGACTCGACCATCAGGTCGAGGTCGAGTTCGTCCGCTCGCTCCGGCGTGATGGCCGTGCAAATCAGCCCACGTCCACGCGACGCCATGAAGTTGATGAGTTCAGGCGTCATCGCCTCCGCGGCGCCGATGAAGTCGCCTTCGTTCTCGCGGTCGGCGTCGTCCACGACGATAACGAGTTCGCCCCGTCGGATCGCGGCGATCGCGTCTTCGATGGCGTCGAACGTGCCATCGGGAGCGCTGTGGCTAGAGTCGGTCATAGCGATGGGGGTCATCGGTCGGGGGCTCAGACGACGTCGGACTACTTGTCGTCTCCACCGACATTAGCGATCGCCTGCTTGTCGAAGCGCAGCTTCGTTCCGCTGCTGTCGACCTGGACGAGGATGGAGTCGTCGTCAATGCGACGGACCGTGCCGTGAATGCCCCCGATCGTGACGATTTTATCGCCCTTTTCCAGGCCACTGACCATCTGCTCGTGCTCCTCCTGCTGCTTCTTCTGCGGGCGGTAAATGAACAGATAAAAGACACCAATCACGAGAATGATTGGAATCAAGAAACTAACGATTCCACCGGTGCCGTCGGCGGGTTGGCCGCCGGCGAGGAAAACAGGCAGAAGAGAGAGGAGCATGTGGAAAAAGGCGGTCCGTGAAGGATCGGGTGGCAGTGGGGATGCGCGAGAGAACCGTCGAGCGTCAATGGTTCTTTCCGGCGCACATCACACACGTACGCACCCGTTATCGCCGGGTTCGCGCCTGAACGCCGTCGAACGACGGGATTTGGAGGCCTTTCCTTTAATTTCGGGCGAACGGACGGTTACTGCGTTGGAGACCCGAACTGAGATATGAACTGGCCTGCCGAGCGGATACAACGATGAAGTGGCCCCAAAGCCGTTTAAAACCTGTTTGGCGGGCGATCCAGAGATGCGGATCTCGCGGCGATCGGTCCTTGCGACGCTCACAACACAAGGTGTGGCAAACCTCGCGAATCGTTTCTAC
Organism: Longibacter salinarum; assembly: GCF_002554795.1. NCBI lineage: Bacteria > Pseudomonadati > Rhodothermota > Rhodothermia > Rhodothermales > Salisaetaceae > Longibacter > Longibacter salinarum. The sequence goes on from NZ_PDEQ01000007.1 coordinate 88,765, forward strand.
TTCGCGATTGCGGAAGGATCATCTTCCGCCCTGCGAATAGGCATGAACGGGCGCGCTGACGTTTTCGCGACCCATCCGCCAAACAAGTTGTTAGACATAAAAAAAGGGCAAGCTACCCACATCGCGCCGCTGCGACCTCCTACCGCTGCTGCCTTCCGGCCCTGACGGAGTTCAGAGGGAGCTGGCCGTGTGGGACTTGCCCTACTCTGTGCGGGGTGTCCCCGCGCAAGTTGTGATTTCTGTTACCTGAACACATCTTCCGGGTTCCGGAATCGACACGAGTATAGCCCGGTGAAGGGGCTTTCATCGAAAGTCGAAATTGATCGACCTTGAGGTCCCCGAACGGCGTTTACTCTAATCGAACATTTCTATACAAAACCGTTTTCTGCCATGTCTGATCTGCACATCCCGCGCGAGGCGTACGATCGCATCAAAAAGGAAATCGAAAGCGCTGACAGTCCCGTTGGCATCGACGCCCAGAAAGCTCACGTCATCATCATTCACAAACTTCAGGAAATCGAACGTCGTCTGGATGAACTGGAGAGGGCCGCAAGCTCGAATTAGCAGAACGATTGTTGAAGAACGGCAGATTTGTGCGAGAGAAGACGAGTTCTTTACGTGAAACGGGTACCCTCGCGCGAGGTCATTCGTGTTGTTGGTGGGTAGAATACCTGCGTATCCCTCCTGGGCTTTGCGTCGCGCAGCATGAACGTGGCTTCAGGCCGACCCCCCGGCTTTCGCTGCATCATCCTTTCTAGATTTTGTGATGCTCTCTCTTCCTTCTCTTCGTCCTCTGCTGCTCGGCGTCGTGCTGAGCATCGCTATCGGCGGACCGTTTGCCTTTGCACAAGATGGCGACGCGTCGGCTCGGATCAGCGGCTACGTCCGTGATGCTGAAACCGGCGAGACGCTGCTTCTTGCGAATGTCGTGGCAACCTCGGGCGACGTAACTCGCGGCGCGGCGACGAACAACGCCGGTTTCTACACGATCGCTGGCCTCGCTCCCGGTACGTACACCGTTCGCGTGTCGTACCTCGGCTTCGAACCGGAAGAGCAAGAGGTCACGCTGGCCGCCGGGGAAGACCGCCGGCTCGACGTCGAACTTGCTCCGGCCACCGCTGAGGTGGATGAGGTGATTGTGGAGGCGGAGCGCGACGCGGAGGATGCACGGGCGATCGGCGCGACGCGCGTGGAAACGGCCCTCATCAAGCAGCTCCCCGCTGTGCTGGAGCCAGACCTCTTCCGTTCTCTGCAACTGCTGCCGGGGGTGAAGGCGGCGTCGGACTTCTCCAGTGGACTTTACATCCGCGGCGGCTCTCCCGACCAGACGCTCATCCTGCTCGACCGGACGACTGTATACAACCCAACGCACTTCTTCGGGCTGTTCTCAACGTTCAACCCAGACGCGATTAAGGACGTGCAGCTCTACAAGGGCGGCTACCCGGCAGAATACGGCGGGCGGCTGGGAAGCGTGGTCGACATTTACAATAAGGATGGCAATCGCCGCTCGACCGAGGGCGGATTCTCGGTTGGATTGCTCGCGTCCCGCGCCTACGTCGAAGGGCCGTACGGGCGGTCGTGGGGTGATGACGACGAGGCGAAAGGATCGTACATGGTGGCCCTGCGCCGGTCGACCCTGGAGCCGCTGTTCGCGGTGCTTCGCAGCCAGGATGTCGACGGCATTCCCGACGGCTTCTATTTCTACGACATCAACGCGAAGATCAATCTCGACGCGACGCCGAACGACAAGCTGAGCCTGGCGATTTACGGCGGGCAGGATGTTCTCGACCTGCAGTTTCTCGACGACGGCCGCTTCGACATCTCCTACGGCAACCGGACGGCCAGTCTTGACTGGCAGCATCTGCTCTCGGAAACCGTGTTTACCAACCTGACCGTCACCGGCTCGCGCTACCTTTCGACCCCGATTGCGACGATCAGTAGCACGCGGTTCACGCAGCGCAACGAGGTGACAGACATCTCGGTGAAGGGCGACATCGAATGGGTGCCGTCGCGGAAGCACACGCTCGAGGCCGGGATCTGGACGGGGGCTCTTTCCTTCGGTCTCCGCAACACGTTTGACGGCGAAGAATCTTTTCAGCAGGATATCTCCAGTGCCTACGCGTCGGCCTACGTGCAGGACACGTATCGCCCGCATTCGGACTGGAAAGTGCGTGCCGGCCTTCGCTCGTCGTACTTCGATCGCGGCAAGTACTGGCGCCTTGAGCCGCGCATTTCTGTTGATTACACGGTTGCCGACGGCGTGCGCCTGCAGACTGCGTACGGCCGGTATCACCAGTACCTGACGCTCGAGACCTCCGAGCTCTTCACCGGCTTCGACTCGTGGCTGACGACGGACGACGGAGTGCCGCCGTCGTACGGGGATCAGTTCGTCCTCGGCGTCAAAACCGAGCCGTGGACGGGCTGGCGTGTCGATGTGGAAGGGTACTTCCGTACGATGCGCGACCTCTTTGAGTTGGACCCGTTCCTCCCGGATCGCGCCGGGTTGCCTTATGCCGAGACCTTCCGCTTCGGAGACGGATTTGCCCTTGGAGGCGAACTGCTGGTGCAGCGCTCTGTCGGGGCTGTGAACGGGTTCATCGGCTACACGCTGAGCCGCACCGCGCGCCGCTTTCCGCTCGTGAACGTCGGACCAGACGGGCCGCTCTACTACGCGCCGAAGTACGACCGGACGCACGACCTGAACATCGTCGCCAACTACGACCTCACCAAGAAGTGGCGGATGACCGCGGCGTTCAATTACGCGACCGGCCAGCCCTATACCGAGCCGACGTACCGGTTCAGCACGGTCAACGACCCGTTCATCAGCGATTCGGAGGCACGGCAGACGTTCATCAGTCCATTTAATGGCGAGCGGTTGCCGGCGTACCACCGACTCGATGTCGGAGCGACGCGCCGCGGCACCTGGTTCGGCGCCGACTTTGAACTCCAGCTTCAGGTGATCAACCTCTATGGCCGCAGCAACGTCTGGTTCTACTTCTTCGAGACGAACGACGACGGAACGGTGGACCGAACGGAGGTGCCGCAGATTCCGGTGCCGCTTCCGAATGTCTCATTCACGATGACCTTTTGACGATTGCGAAGATGGAAGTGCGAAATGCGAAATTGTACCATGTTTGGATTGGGGATCAGGGATTGTGAATTGGGAAAAGACGTTTGCTGAAATGAGAGGTAGTCGATCAATGATAACAGGAATGAACGTGCGCCCCGCTCTCGTTGTGCTTCTCGTCTCGGTTGTGGCCGTGTTTTCGGCGTGCGATGCGATCGACACGGCGAGCGTGGAGGAGCAACCGGTTGCGGAGGCGTATCTGCGTTCCGACGCGCCTCTCCCAGCCGTCGTCCTTTCGCGCACGGTGCCAGTCGATGCCGGGCCGGGCGCGCAGGAAGGGCTCGAAGGAGCGACGGTGTTCATTGATCGCCTCACGCCGGGCGGCGATGTGGCTGAGACCACGCCATACGGTCCTGCGGACACGCTCGGGTACTACAAGCCGGAGGCGCCGGTGCCGACCGTGCAGGGCGGTGCGACCTACCGGCTGCGCGCAGAGCTTCCCGACGGGGCTACGCTCCGGGCCGAGACGACCGTGCCGACGGCCATCGAACTCGTGAATACGGAGAACACCGACGCCACCTTTCAGAGTGCGGACCAGCCTTCGTTTACGGTGACGAGGTCGGATGTGAAAGACGTGCCCGCCGCGCTAATTTTCACCACGACATCCTTGCTCGACTTCGACGCGATGACTGAGGACGAACTGATCGACGAGTTCACGCCCTTCTACGCCGATGCATACGACCCGGACGAGGACGACATCGAGGATTTCAAGGTGACAAGTTCCGGTATTCTGAACGAGGCGAACTTTGAGGTCAACAGCGACGGCACCCTCACGATCACATTCCCATGGCTCGCCCTCGCGTTCTTCGGGGAAAACGAGGTGGCCGTTTCCGTGATCGACCGGGCGCTGTACGACTACATCCGCACGCAGGAAGCGCAGCAGGGCGGCCTCTCGCCGGGCGAGATCTCGAACATCGTCGACAACATCGACGGAGGCATCGGCATCTTCGGCTCCTACGCCCGCGCCTCGACGACGATCAACGTCCGGCGGCCGTGAGGAGTGAGGGATGAGGTTCGGGGTGTGAGGTTTGGGTGTCCATCCTGCCGGACGGTCAACCCGCCGCGGCGTATAGATTTGTAGACGGGATGGGCAAAATTTGAACTTCGTTTCGGGACCGGAACGGTTCGGGGGCTTTCGAGGCACGGGCGTAACATCGCTACCTTGACGGGCGACACGGCGCTCGCTACGTTTAATATACACTTCGTGGCTCTCTCTCCATACGCTACAACTCATGCCAACCGTTGCTATCACCGGCGCCGCCGGGGCGATCGGATCCGTCACTGCCAACGTCTTCGCGAACGCCGGTTGGACTCTCGCCCTTCTCGATTACGGGGAAGAAAACGGCCAGAAGCTCCGCGAGCAGTTTCCGGACGCGTATGTCTACACCGGCGACCTGACGAACGAAGAAGAGGCGCGAGAGGTATTCGACTCCGCCGCGTCGGAAGCCGATGGGATTGACGCCGTCCTCTCGATTGCGGGCGGGTTCGCGATGCAGCCCGCCGTCGAAGCGTCGCAGGAGGACGCCGACAAAATGATGGCGATGAACTTCCAAACCCTGTTTCAGACGGCGAGAGCGGCGATTCCGCACCTTCTGGACCAGGCTCATGGTTTCTTCCTCGGCGTCTCTGCTCCAGCGGCCGAAGACGGCGGCGCGGGGGCTGCGTTGTATGCCGCATCGAAAGGGGCCGTGGCCGCCTACGTGAAGTCGATCGACGCAGAATATGCGGACGATGGCTTGCGGGCCAGCGTGCTCTACCCGATGGGTGTCGTGGATACGCCGGACAATCGCGACGCGATGCCCGACTCCGACCCCAGCACGTGGATCGCTCCTCGTGAGCTGGCGGAGGGCATGTTCCACCTCGCAACGCGCAGCCAGCGAGGGCATATCAAGACGCTGAAAGTCCACGCCACGGCGTCCTGACCCCAGGTGCTCGGTTTATCTACACTCCGTACCGAAGTTGTTCGTGGCGTCGCTGTACGGAAAGACGGCACGACCCTTGCCATTAATCTCTACAGACACGGGAGCGAAAGCGACGGCGGTTGCTACCGAAGTACCCGGCACGCCCTCGCCAGATGCAGCACGCGCTTCCGGCCCTGCATCCCGATCATGAACATGTACGGATGCTCCGTTCGATACCAGCATACGTCGGCTTACTGCCACAGGCCGTTTTTTGCAGCGAGCGGGTGAACGTCCCCGGCGTTTCTCATACCGACTCAAGAGGTGCCGTCATGACTTGTGACGTGTCGTGCCCCCCATTCGATGAGAGCGATGCTTCCGTTTCCGCGTCGTCTCCTGCATCATTCACCACAATCGACTCCCGTACGCTCACGGCGAATGTTCTGCTCGCGCCCGGCGACCGGGAGCCGCTTGCTATCGTCCCGCCATCCGTTGCAACCACCGCGCTGGTGCAGGCCGTGGCGGCATGGGACGATGTCACGCTGGCTCCCTACGAGAACAGCGCCGTCGTATTCGAGCGTCAGAGTAAGGAAATCGGTCACATCCAGCCTAACGGCTTCCTTTCTGTTCCCCTGCCGATGTCGGTTCGTGACGCTCTCGTGGACGTAGCGACATCCATTCCATACTCGAGCGACCCGAGCGGAATCATTACGCTACACATGGAAACGGCAGCGGACGTGCGGTGTGGCGCCTTTTTTCTCCGTCTATCGTATCTATACCGATCCATCATCGCGTGTCGAACGCCACGCCATCTCGCGGCCCTTCGCGCAGACGTAGCGGCGCTGGAACTGCCACCCCGTTTGCATGAGATGTACGAGATCGCCCTCGATCGCCGCGCGGCGACGTTTGCCTGATCGAGGCTTGCTCGCATTCCCTTTCCTCTTTCGGCGCGGCGCACGGGTTCCCGTCGTCCCAGATCGTCCATCCGTTTCTGTCGTATCGACGTGACTGCTCTGCGCTCCGCCGTCCTTCTTCTCGCTGTCTTGGCGAGTACGTTCGTCATTGCAGCTCCACGCTTCGCTGTTCCGGAAGCGCATCGAACACCTGCATCTCCGGAATCGGTTCAGCCGGCTCCGGAGATGTTGTCTCCTGAGGCGATGGCGGACGACCTGGAGCACCTGATCGACGTCATCGAGGAGGTGCACCCGGATCCGTACGCCTACACTTCTCGCCGAACGATTCGCCGTCTCCATCGCGCCACCCTCGACCGTCTCTCGGAGCCTGCGTCTCCACGGACGTTCTATCGCGAAGCTGCTCGTCTCGCGGCTGCCTTCCAGGACGGCCACACGCTTGTACAGTGGCCGCGCGACCAGTTTCTCGCGTCCATGCGAAACGGGGCGACCGTCCTCCCGCTGTCCGTCGAGCGGAATGCTACAGCCCTGCGCATCCAGAAGGCGTGTAAGTCGGCCCGTTCACTGGACGGTCGGCGCGTGTCTTCCATTCAAGGCCAGCCGGCCGAGCATCTCCACGAGGACATGCAGGCGCTCGTCAGCGGACCACCACGCTACCGGGCGGCTCAGGTTGATGACCAGTTCCCCTACCTCGCGTGGGCGCTGGGTCTGGAGGCGCCGTACCGCGTCGCGACGACCCATTCGGATGGTCAAGCCACGGTCGACACGCTCGAGGGTCTCCGTATGCTCGGCGTTCGGTCCTGCCTGTCGGATAATCGAAAGCCGGCCTTCTCCTTCGGTCGAGTGAGCGACGCCGATGGTCATGTCGTCGGCGTGATGACCATCAACTCGCTGCGCTCGGCGCGTCGCGTGCGCAAAGGTATCGAAAACGCACTGCGATCGATTCAAAACCGCCCGGTGGACGGGATCGTCATCGACCTCCGTGACAACCGGGGGGGATCGACCGCGACGGTTCTCCACGTGTTGGCTCCGTTTACGGATCGAACCGTCCGGCTCACGGCGCAGAAATCGTGGAAGATCAGCGACACCTACAAGCAATACCTGAAGCGACGCGGACTCGGCCCGCCCGCCTACCAGCGTGCTCGATCCGGGAAGGTGATCGACATCGAGTATGAACCGCAGTCCCTTCCGAGCGCCCGTTTTCGGTACGACGGTCCGGTCGCTATGCTCGTGGGTCCGCGAACCTTTTCGGCGGCCGTCAAGCTGGCCGACATCACGCAGTATTACGACATCGCCCCCCTCGTCGGCAGCGAAACCGGCGGTCGGCCCAGTGGCTTTGGCGAGGGGTACGGCTTCCGCCTCCCGAACAGCGGCCTCCGGGCCATGGCGTCAACTGCTGAGTACGTTCGACTCAACGGTGAGAGAGAGGGCAAGGGCGTGATCCCGGATGTCCAGGTGATGGACTTGCAGGTCGGGGAAACGGACCTTGCTATGCAGGCGGCTATTCAGGTCGTGGCAGGTCGCGACGCCGGGTGAGGACTTTGAGGAAGGGAGAAAGGGAGAAAGGGGGAAAGGGAGAAAGGGAGAAAGGGAGAAAGGGAGAAAGGGAGAAAGGGAGAGAGGGGGAAAGGGACCGAAAGTAGTACGTCGTACGTGGAACGAAGCCAATCCACTACGAACAACGAGGGACCCACAACCTGATGCCTTTCAATGGACACGTCGTCTGGATCACGGGAGCTTCTTCGGGGATCGGACGAGCGCTGGCGCTGGAGTTTGCCCGTCGTGGTGCCGATCTCGCTCTTTCAGCCCGGCGCGAAGAGAAGTTACGTGACGTTGCAGGCGAAATCGAAGCGCTGGGGCACGATGCCCTGGTCGTACCGTGCGACGTGACGGAGGAAGCGCAGGTCGAAGCGGCCGTTCAGCAGATCGTCGATCATTTTGGGCACCTCGACGTGGCCGTGGCGAACGCCGGCTTTGGCGTCATGGGCACGATCGAAGACGTGGACGCAGAGACCTGGCGCCGGCAGCTCGACGTCAACGTGGTCGGGCTCACGCAGACCGCACGCTACGCGATTCCCGAACTTCGGAAGACCAGCGGGCGCGTCGTCCTGATCGGGAGCGTGGCGTCGATGGTGACCCTGCCTAATACCGGCGCCTACTCCGCGTCGAAAGCCGCCGTCCGGTCGATCGGGCAGGCGCTGTCGATGGAGCTGAAGGACGATTCTGTGACCTGCACGACGATCCACCCGGGATTGGTGGAGAGCGACATCGCGCGGGTTGACAACACCAACGTGCACGACCCCGACCGGAAGGATCCCCGCAATCAGGAGCTGATGTGGCCGACGGACAAGGCTGCGCGGGTCATGGCCGATGCCATCGAGAAGCGGAAGCGCGAGTACGTCTTCACGGGCCACGGCAAGATCATGGGCTTTCTCTGCCGCCATTTTCCCGGCGTGATGTTTCCCATCCTCGCTAACTTCAGCCGATAGGCATCGACAGGTTGGGAGTCAACGTACGGATTGAAACGAGAAACGCCCGGCCCTCCTGTGAGGAGCCGGGCGTTTTGATTGTCCTTTGGTTCGAATTGGGACTCGTGCTTACCGCGATTCCGAGGTGGTCGTCCCGCTCGATGTCAGCTCGACGGTCGCGGTACCGCCGCCCATCGCGGCTCCAAGGTTCACGTCAGCCTTCACCACGTGGTGCGGTGCGTCGGCCATGACGTGGAAGGTACCGGTCCCGGCGTCATTTCCATCGAGCGCCGTGATTTCAACCGTCAGCGTTTCGAACGTGCCGGCATCGACCTCGGTGGTACCGCTGCCGGTCACCGACAGCTTCACCCGACGGACGTTCTGCTGCTGGTAGTTGAAGTTACGCAGGGTCGTTTCGTATCCCTCTTCGAGCGGTAGACCCGCGATGGCGATCTCCAGGCCGGAGCCTCCGGCAAACACCGGCGCGTCGAGCGACTTGTTGATGTCCATCGACTGACCCATCGCCTGCATCTGCCCGGTGATGGCATCGTCGCTGTACGAAAGCTCAACGGTGCCCTGTCCGCTCGCGTGGCGGCGAACTGGGCGGAGCGTCGTGCGATCGACGAGCAGCGTGTCCGAGGCGTTCATCATTGACGACGTGACGTCGTCCACGATGCGCCATGCGGTCTGCTCGTTGTTCGACGCCTCGGCGATTGTGCGTTTCGTCGTCAGCTCCAACTGTCGGCCCTGCACAGAGAGCGAGGTTACGTACTCTACGGTCACAGGACGGATCACAGAGCCGTCGGCATCCGGCAGCGCCGAGGTCTTCGAAGCCTCTTCCTCATCGGACGGCTTCGGCATTTCGACGGTCGCCGGGTCGACGGTGATTTCCGACAGACGCTGTCCGATGTCGTCGGTCATCGACGCCTGGTAGCGACCGCCAATGTGCTCGGCGAGGAATTCCTCCATCTTCGCAGCGAGTGCGAGGTTGTTGTCCTCGTTTCGGAATCCGTGTCCCTCATCCGGCGCGACGATGTATTCGACCGCGTGCCCCTGATCGCGCAGCGTGGCCACGATCTGATCCGACTCCTGCTGCTTCACGCGTGGATCGTTGGCGCCGTGCACGACGAGCAGCGGAGCCGTGATCTGGTCTGCGTAGAACAGCGGTGAGCGCTCCTTCAGGTCTTCGCGCTCCTCCGGGTCCTCTGGATCGCCTACGCGCTTAAACCATGTGCCCTCAAGGAATGGTCGCCAGTACGCCGGGAACGACTCGATCAACGTGATGAGGTTCGACGGCGCGACGTACGGAACGGCGGCCGCGTACAGTTCCGGTGTAAACGTGACGCCCGCAAGCGTCGCGTATCCGCCGTACGACCCGCCGAAGATAGCAACCCGGTCGGGGTCCGCGATGCCCTGGTCGATGAGGTACTGCACGCCATCGGTGATGTCATGCTGCATCGCGCCACGGCCCCACGTCCGGTTTCCGGCATTCAGGAATTCCTGACCGTAACCGGTGGAGCTACGGAAGTTTGGCTGAAGCACGGCGTAACCGCGGTTGGCGAGGAACTGGACGTACGGGCGATAGCCCCACGTATCGCGTGCCCAGGGGCCGCCGTGCACGTAGATCACTGTGGGCAGATTTTTCGCATCAACTCCCTTCGGCACGGTGAGGTATGCCGGAATGTCCATCCCATCGCGCGCCTCGTACGTGATCGGCTTCATCTCCGCCATGTGCTCACCGGGGATCTCCGGTCGCGTCTCGTACAGCTTCTCCACGCTCTGCTCCTCGCGGTCGAAGATGTAGACGATCCCGGGATTCACATCGCTGCTCGACACCACTTTCCAGAGGCGTCCATCTTCTGTCGCTCCCTGGAGCGAGATGTCGCCCTCCGGTAGCTCGCCACGGAGAAACTCCAGATCGGCTTCGACCGCATCCGTCTTCGGGTAAATGCGAACGCGTTCACCGACGTAGTATGTGGCGATCAACTCGTCCGTCACAGGCGAAAACTCCGCGCCGCCGAAGTCGACGTTCCCTTCCGGATCCGATTCGACAACCTCGGTCTCGCCAGAGTCCGGGTGAAACAGAACGAGCTGTTGCAGGTCGACCTCCGGTCCTTTGTTCGTGGACATGTAGACGCGCTCGTTGTCCGGATGAAACCGGATCACGCCGCACGATTCCTCGACGGAGCATTCGTAGACGGAGGTGAGTGAATCGCCATCGACGCGGAGAATCTCGGTGCCGCCGGTGGAGGTCTGTTTCGACACGAGGCGAAGATTCCCTTTCAGGTCGAACGTGTACCCACCGATTCCCTGGTCATTCTGGAAGACGAGCTCCCGGTCGCCGGAGTCAATCTGAATCCGGTAGAGATCGAAGTTCTGCGGGCTCCGGTCGTTGAGCCCGACATAAATGACGTTGGGCTGCTCTTCCGGCACGTTGGCAATTGTTGCACGGGCGCCTTCGTATGGCGTCAGGTTCCGCGCCGGCGGCACGCCCATTTCATTGCGTTCGGCGTCGAGGTCGACAGCGTAAACGTGGAAGTTCTCATTTCCACCTTTATCCTGCACGTACAGGATGCGCTCGCTATCGTGGGTCCAGAAGTAGTTGCTCACCGGTCGTGTCGTGTCGGCCGTGACCGGTTTCGCCTCACTGAAGGGTTCGTCGATGCCTTTCACCCAGATGTTCATGACATCCTTGTAGGGCTGGCGAAAGGCGATCATTTCGCCATTGGGAGACAGTTGCGAGCCGGCATACTGCGGGTCTCCGAAGAACATTTGCCGGTCGAATAGCGGCGGCAACTCCCCTTCGTATTCGACCGACGCCTCGCGAATATCATCTGCCGGGACATCCTGAGCGACCGTCGGGTTGACCGAGAGTCCGAGGAGCAGACATGAGGCCATCAGTACGGCGCAGAATCGTAGCGTCGTAGACATGGTTCAATAACAGATCGTGAGGGAAACAGAGAAGGATTCTCGCAACTGCGAATGAGTGCGAGAAAGGCCCGGTGGGCAGGACGAACACGAACGGATCCGTGTGGATGTTACCCGGACACAGTGTCGAAGGGGGCCGGTGTCTTTGAGACGCGTAGCGAGAACGTGTCCCGAGAAAATGGTATATCGTTTCCGTTCGAGTGGACGCGGATATTGAGCATGAGTTTCACAGATTTAATCGTCCAGGATGTTTTCGTGGGGCCGGCCCTGTCAGCAATGTCGTATTGTTTCCTACACGCTCTTACCGGGAAAGAAACTTGATGCAGATGATGCGGAGGTGTCTTTTATGCGAGGTCATCATGACGTCGGATTCCTCTCACCTATTCTCCGGTCATCATGTCTGGACACCACCTGCATCTCGCGCTGAATCACATTCCCGTGCTCGGTCTGTTGTTCGCAACGGGCATTCTCGCCTACGCAGTGTGGCGCGACCAAGACGCTGCGGTCCGCATCTCCCTCGGGCTTTTTGTTGTGAGCGGTCTGGGTGCCGTGGCGGCCTATCTGACGGGTGAAGAGGCGGAAGAAGTAGTGGAGAACGTGGCCAACATTCCGCACTCGGTGATCGAGGTGCACGAAGAGATGGGATTGATCGCGCTGATTGCCGGCGCTACGGTCGGCGCAATCGCTATCGGCGTATTGATCTGGCGACGCTCGCGCCCCGTGCCGAAATCCGCACGTCTCGGCGTGTTGGCGATTGGCCTCATCGCGACGGGCATTCTCGGGTACACCGCCAATCTCGGCGGTCAGATCCGCCATCCGGAGTTGCGAGACGATGCGCAGGAGACGGTCAACGTCGCTCCGGCCGACGAAGAGGCAGAAGAAGAGGACGACGACCACTGATGAATCCGTGAGCGTTCATCGAATCCGGGCGAATGTTTTTCCCCACACGTCATCGCTCCATTGCACGACACGAGCTCCGGGTTGAAAACGGTAGTATACTCTTCCGTACATTCGGGGGAGACCAGACACGGAATCGAATCGACGCAGGATGGACGTATCGACGCGGCGTGAGGGGCATATCCAGGTGGTGGTCGTCCAGGGCGACTGGCACCTCGGGACACCCGTGCCCGACGCCGACGAGGTGCTGACGAACGGTCAGGCCGACGGGACGGTGGCTGTGGAGAGCCGAGAGTTGGGCGACTGGGACACGAGCCTGCTGGTCTTCCTGCTCGACCTCGCGGAAACCGTCGAATCGCGGGGCGGGACGCTTCAACTGGACGAATTGCCCGCCGACGTTCGCAGCCTGCTCACAATGGCACGGGCGGTTCCAGAACACGACGTTGAGCGCGACCGCCCACCAGAGTCGTGGATCGAATTCATCGGCGAGCGGACGGTGGACCTGTGGAATGGAACGAAGCACTTCGTTCACTTCACCGGCGAAGTGGCTATAAGCGCATTTCGCGTCGCGACCGGGCGTGGAGAAATGCGCTGGCGAGACTTCTGGTGGACACTGCAGAGGAGCTCGGCGTCGGCGCTCGGCATCGTCACGCTCATAGCGTTTCTGGTCGGCCTGATCCTCTCGTTTCTCGGCGCCGTCGTGCTGCGCCGCTTTGGGGCCGACTATTACGTCTCGTATCTCATCAGCTACGGGATGCTGCGCGAACTCGGCGCGCTGATGACCGCCATTATCATGGCCGGGCGGACCGGGGCGGCATTTGCGGCAGAGCTCGGAAGCATGAAGATCAGCGAGGAAATCGATGCACTGAAAACGCTCGGCCTCTCGCCCGTGGATGTACTGGTGCTGCCGCGTGTGGCCGCCATCTTCATCGCGCTGCCGCTCCTTACGATCTACGCAGACCTCGTTGGGATCTTCGGCGGGTGGTTCGTCGCCGTGCAGATGCTGGATGTCACGACGCCACAGTTCTTTAGCGGGCTCATTGCTCCGGTGACCCTCGCCGATGCCGTGCTGGGCGTCGTCAAGGGCACAGTGTACGGCGCCATCGTCGGGCTGACCGGCTGTCTCCGCGGTATGCGTACGGGCAACGACGCTGCTGCCGTGGGCGATGCCGCTACCTCAGCCGTCGTGACTGGCATCACGCTGATCGTCCTCGCCAATGCCATCATCGACTGGATGGCCGCACTCTTGAATATCTAAGTGTGAAGGTCGAAGTGCGAAGTGTCCCGTTCTCACTTTTCCCTCATCCCCCAGACCACGAATCCCACCCCTCAACCCCATGCCTCCCGTCCTCGACGTCCGCAACCTGACGATGGCGTACGGGTCGTTCGTGGTAATGAGCGACCTGACGTTCGACGTACAAGAGGGCGAGATTTTTATCATCATGGGCGGAAGCGGATGTGGCAAAAGCACGCTGATGAAGCACGCGATTGGACTAAAAGCGCCCGCGGAAGGCGTTGTGTGTTTTCAGGGCACGGACTTCTGGGGCGCCGACGAGGAGACGCGCCGCGACCTGCTCCGGCGGATGGGCATTATGTACCAGCAGGGCGCGCTCTGGAGCTCGATGACGCTCGGAGAAAATATCGCGCTTCCGCTCGAATTGTACACCGACCTGGAGTCCGAGGACATCGAGCGGGTGGCAGCGCTGAAGTTGGCACTTGTCGGGCTGCGCGGGTTCGAGGCGTTTTACCCGCACGAAATCAGCGGCGGTATGCGCAAACGCGCTGCACTGGCGCGAGCTCTGGCGCTCGACCCGGACGTGCTGTTCTTCGATGAGCCGTCCTCGGGCCTCGACCCGGTCAGCGCTCGCCGCCTCGACGACCTGATCCTGCAGCTCCGCGACAGCCTTGGCACGACGGTCGTCGTCGTAAGCCATGACCTCGCAAGCATTTTCACCATTGCCGACCGCGCGCTGTACCTCGACATTGAGACGCGGACGATGACGGCCCTTGGTCCGCCGGAGGACCTGCGCGACGACCCGCCCAACGAACGCGTCCACCGCTTTTTGACTCGAACGGCGGAGTGAGCCTGCCCCCGTAAAGGCGCATCGCAATGCGCCTTTACGGGATCCGCTATCGCTCCATACCCCGCACCCCGAACCCCGCACCCCGAACCCCGAACCTCACACCCCACCCGCCATGAGTCGTCGTGCCAGTCCCACCACCATCGGGCTCTTCGTGATCGGTGCGCTTGTGATCGCCATCGTGGGCGTCGGCGTGTTTGCGTCTCGCTCCATGTTTCGCACCCAGACGACCTTCATCAGCTACTTCGACGAGTCGGTGAACGGCCTGGACGTGGGCGCGCCGGTCAAGTTTAAAGGCGTCCCGATCGGTCAGGTCGCCGCGATCGAAGTGCGATTGGACCTCGACGACGAGACGTTCCAGGTCCCGGTCCTGTATGAAATCGACCTCCAGCCCCTGACAAACATGACCGGCCAGTCGGTGAATCTCGCTAATCCGAGGGTGCTGCAGCGGCAGATCGACGAGGGATTGCGCGCGCAGCTTCAAATGGAGAGCCTGCTCACGGGGAAACTCTACATCGAGCTGACGTTCGTCGAGGACCCGCAGCGGCCGGTTCTCGTCGCGGATGATCGTGGATATCCAGCAATTCCCACCGTCCTTTCGCCGATGGGGCGGCTCGGGGAAGAAGCGTCCGGTCTCGTTTCGAATCTGCGTCGGTTCGACGTCAACACCATCAACGAGAACCTGATCGAGCTGCTGGTTAAGGCGAACGCGAAGATTGACCAACTCGACATGACGGCGATCAACGACTCTGTGCTCGTAGCCGTCAGTTCGGTGCGCAGCCTCGCGGAGGCGCCGGAGATCCGGCAGGCCCTCGACGACGTGCCGAGGATTGCTCAGCGTCTCGATTCGACGCTTGCCGACGTGCAGAGCCTCGCGCATTCTCTTGAAGGCGCGGTCGACCCCACCACCGAGTCGCTGAACAAGACGACCGAGGAGATGATCGTGACGCTCGAGGTGCTGCAGGAAACGATGAGCGACACGCGCGCCATGCTGTCGACGGACTCCGGGTTGGGCTATCAGATCGAGGACGCGCTGACGAATCTGTCGGAAGCAGCAGAGGCGCTGCGGGTTCTGTCCGTCTCGCTCGAGCGAGATCCCAGCATGTTCATTCGGGGGAAAGAGCCGCCGGAGGAGGAAGAAGGCACACCGTAATCAACGTCCCGGCGCACAGGAACCGCTCAACGCACGTATTCAGACGCATCCCAGCCAGATTCTTGAAAGACGACGTTCGATATGGATTCGATTTTTGACATGACGGCTCACGTTCTTCGGCGTGGGAGCCTCGTGGGGGTGATCATCGCCGGTCTCCTGACAGGGTGCGTCGACCTGGAGCCGCGGCAGAGCAACATCAACTACTACGTACTCAGCGATGCCATGACGCCGGCGGACTCAATCCAGAATCCGGGGTTTGTCCCCGATTCGTTGCGCCTTGTCGTTGGGATCCGGAAAGTTCGGCTCGCTGCCTATCTCAAGACCCCGTCGATCACGACGCGGTATGGCCGGCACGAGGTGCAGTTTTCGGAATTCCACCGCTGGGGCGAAGACCTCGCCGACGCCGTGAGTCGGTCGGTCGCGCAGTCGTTGTCACGGCAGCCGGGCATCGAGCGCGTCGACCGGGTGCCCTGGCCCGACCGAACGACGCACGATGTGCTGGTACAGATGCAGGTGCTTCGCTTCGAGGGAGAAGCTCCGTCTTCCAGTCGACGCCCGGAGCAAGAGGACGACGGGATCGAAGCGGAGGGTTCGGCGCGTGTCGCGGTGGCCTGGGAGCTCGTCGATCCAGAAACGCAGGAGGTGTGGGTCAGTGGTCGGACGGACCATCGTGAATCCGGATGGCCGGTGGGAAACTATCCGGCGCTCATCGAGCGGCTAGACGCAGCGTTGTCGGTTGTGGCGAGCGACTTAAACGAGAGCATGAAATCACTCGAGCCGCTGTCGGCTGAGAGCCGGTAGCCGTTCGACACCGCAGATCGCGGCGAGCGCTGATAGGAGAAGACGTGCTTTCCCTTCACGGGCGTGCCGTGAGGGACAAGGGGACGGGCCGTGAGACCCGGTGAAGTCTCTCCGAAAACAAGGGTCCAGGCGCAAAACGATGGCTGGCCACAGGCACAGAGGTTGCACCCGTGCCCTGATGCACGTACGTTGCGAACTGCCCCGAGGTGTGTGCCGCTGTTCGGTTGCTTCCGTACGGCGTACCGCCTCCGATCCTTGCTGACCGCGTCGAACCCTTTTCGCGCCCCGATGGAATATCTTCTTACGGCAGGCTTTGCCTTCCTCGTCATCAACGCCATGCTCGTGAGCGCTTCGGTGCTCGTGTACGCAGAGCGCCGCGTTTCCGGCTTCATGCAGAACCGCCCCGGCCCAAACCGTGTCGGCCCGGTCGGACTGCTGCAGCCGTTTGCGGACGTGCTCAAGTTCGTGTTGAAGGAGGATATTCAGCCTGCTGCGTCCAACAAATTTATCCATTCCCTCGCGCCGGTCCTCATGGTGGTGATCGCCATGAGTGCCGCGTCTTTGATTCCGTTCGCGAATGGCATTGTCGTCGCGGATCTGAATGTCGGCGTGCTGATGCTTCTCGCGCTGACGTCCGTGACGGTCTATGGCATCACACTCGCCGGATGGAGCTCCAACAGCAAGTACTCGCTCCTCGGCGGACTGCGGTCGGCGGCGCAGATGATCTCGTACGAGCTCTCGATGGGCCTCGCGGTCATTTCGGTCGTGCTCATCGCGGGTAGCTTGAACCTTATGGAGATTGTCGAGAACCAGGCATCCGGTGGTGCGCTCCTCGGCTGGAACCTCGTTCGGAATCCGGTCGGCTGCCTCATCTTTATCGTGACCGCGTTCGCGGAAACGAACCGGGCGCCGTTTGACCTGCCGGAGGCGGAGCAGGAGCTTGTCGGTGGATACCACACCGAGTACAGCGGCATGAAATTCGGCATGTTCTTCCTCGCCGAGTACGTGAACTGGTTCATCGCCTCGTTCATGATCGTGACGCTCTTCTTCGGCGGCTACCTCGTTCCCTTCCAGCCGCAACTCATCGCCGCCTTCCCGGCCCTCGCTGACTCGGTCTGGCTCCAGATCTTCCAGTTCGGTTCGCTGATGCTGAAGGTGAGCTTCTTCGTCTTCCTCTTCATCTGGGTCCGGTGGACGTTCCCCCGCTTCAAGTACAACCAGCTCATGATGATCGGCTGGAAGTACCTCCTCCCGATCTCGCTCGCCAACGCGCTTCTCGTCGCCCTCGGCGTCATCTTCTTCCAGAGCTACTTCTAGTTCGAAAAGCGAAATTCGAAGGGCGAAATGGAAAAGCACCTCGGCGCCAGACGGCGATCCGGGGTGCTTTTTTTCTATGGTTCAGCGTTCAAGGTTCAGAGTTCAAGGTTCAGGGCTAGCTACCGGACCGTTTGGATTTCAAACCGGACTGTCTTCGTATGTCAACGAAAAACGAATCTCGTGCGTCTCATGCGTCCTGGGAACGAGACGTTATCGTCGAACAGGACGCACTCACACACTCCGATACCCACATACTCACATACTCCCATCCATCTCAGAGCAGCCGCGCCTAGGAATGCTGAAATGACACACGCTCCAATGAACGTGTCCGGTAGGTAGGGTTCAGAGTTCAAGGTTCGGGGCTCGACGGGCTGCCGAATAACCTGAAGGGAATCCCCGGTCGTAGCGCTCATACCCTCAGACGTTGACACTTTCATACTTCCCACCCTTCACACTTTCCCTTTCCGTCGTTCCGTCAGGGTGAGGGCAGCGCCGGTGAGGAGGATGAGCAGGCCGAGGAGGCGCATCCACGACAGCTCGATCGGGGCGCCGCCGAGGAGGCCGAAGTGGTCGAGTCCGGCCGAGGTGAGGAGCTGGGCAGCGAGGAGAATCATTCCGAGGAGAACCGCCCCGATGCGCGGCACCGCGTAATTGCTCGCCGCCACGACGAAGACGCCCATGCAGCCGCCGATCCAGTAGTACCAGGGAAGTCCGCCGAACGCGATGACGCCGGTGCGCACGCCGATGAGGAGGAGCACGCCTGCTACGATCGTGCCGACGATGTGGTTGACCAGCGATCCGCGCAGGCTTCCGGCAAACGTCGCGAGCGACGCGTTGACCAGCCGACTCAGCGAGCCGATGACGCCGTTAAGTAGGGCGAGCAGGTAGAACATGCAGAGGAGCTTCCGGGAGGGCAGCGGGACGGGGTTAGCCGAACGCGACGAGGACGACACCTAGGATGACGAGGGCAAGACCGAGCAGTCGTTGCTTCGACACAGGGAATTGGGGGAGCCCGAACCAGCCGAAGTGATCGGAGATTGTGGAGAAGCCGAGGTTCGCGGCCACCGACAGGCAGAGCGTGAGCGCCACGCCGAGGACCGGAACGACGATGTTGGCGAGCATCACGATGGCGACGCCCAGCACGCCGCCGAGAAATGTGTAGCGCGGAGCCGAGCGGAGACGCGAAGGTAGCAGGGGGCCGCTGCGTGGCAGAACGAGGAGCGCAGCGAACACCGTCCCGACGAGGTGGACGAGGAAGGAGCTTTCCAGCACGCCAACGTGTTCGCCCAGCGTTGCATTGAGCCTGATCATAAGGGCGACGAAAACGCCGGCGATCACGGAGGCCACACCCGCCAGCATTACGTCTGGGTCGGCCGGAATTTTCTGGCGAACCGCCTGAAGGAGTTGAGGCATGGCTACAGGTAGAGGATCAACGACAGTTCGGAGCACGACCGCGACAAGCTAGGTATCGCCCATTCGAAATCGCAGCCGGCCGCCCGGTTCGCGTGTAAAATTGGCAGGCTCTGTCCATTTTCCCTGTGCAAAGGGCTCGAAAGGACCCGCTTTTTCGCCTCGTAACGCACGTTTCACCGAAACCTAAACGGTTTGTTTGGGAAAGGAGCGTTCCCGCACGCTTATTGTACGATAGCAGATAAGAAGAGCCTTGGCCGTGTCAGTGCTTGCGGTCCCTTTCGGTATCTGCTGATCGACATCCGCTGACGGCCGTTCCTCAGCGAACGTCTTCCCTGCCACTCGTTTCGCGTTTCATGCTCGCCCCCGACATGCCCGCTCTTGCTCCCTCGATGATCGCCGCCGACTACGGACGGCTCGAAGCTCAGGCCCGCGAAGCCCTCGATGCCGGGGCCGATTGGCTTCACATGGATGTGATGGATGGACATTTCGTCCCCAATTTAACCATCGGTCCGGGTATCATTGAGGCGCTTCATCCGGTGGCGGAGGAGTACGATGCACCGGTCGACGTGCATCTCATGATCGAGAATCCGGAGCGCTACATCGACGCGTTTGCGGATGCGGGCGCCGACGTGATTACCGTGCATGCCGAGACGTGCTCTCACCTCCACCGTGTGGTCCAGCAGATTCAGGAGGCGGGTTGCCGGGCGGGAGTCGCACTCAACCCGGCCACGCCCCTCGGACAGCTGGAGGCCATCCTACCGATGGTCGATCTCGTCCTCGTCATGTCGGTGAATCCGGGCTTCAGTGGACAGGCGTTTATCCCGCAATCAACAACCAAAATCCAGCGTCTCCGTCGTCAGCTGAATGCCCTGGGTTCGAAAGCCCGGCTGGAAGTGGATGGCGGTGTCAAGCCGGGGAACGCGTTGCAACTCGTGCAGGCTGGGGCCGATGTCCTCGTGGCAGGAAGCGCCGTCTTTGGTGGCGACGGATCGGTTGAAGAGAACATCGAAGCATTCCGGAGCGCACTCACCCTCAAGGTGTAATACTGAATCCAAATGACGCTGTCCGGATGCCATGCCTCGGCCGCTGGGGATGGTTCCGTCGAGAAAGGGTAAAAAGGCGTCGATGGGAACGATCCATGCTTGTTTCTGCGGTTTGAATCACCCGGGCGAACGAAGCAGACCCCGACATTCGAATTTGGATTTGGTATAACCTCCCGTTCTGCGTACCCTTCCCTCAGGGGACGGACCATTATGAAACTGAAGGACCTCACGGGTCACGTCTGTATCGTCACAGGCGCGAATTCCGGGATCGGAAAAGCGACAGCCCTCGGGCTGGCGACGCAGGGCGCTCGCGTTGCCATGGTATGCCGGAGTGAACGTCGTGGTGCACAGGCGAGAGAGGAGATTCTCGCCGCCTGCGGTCACGACCGCGTCGATCTCCACCTTGCCGATCTATCCTTGCAGTCGGATGTCCGCGCATTGGGCGAGCGGCTTGACGCGTCTTACAACCGCATCGACGTGCTGGTCAACAACGCCGGGGTGTTCATGGGCGAGCGCATCGAAACCGGGGACGGAATGGAGACGACGCTGGCCGTCAATCACCTGGCGCCGTTCCTCTTGACGCACATCCTTATCGACACGATGATCGATACCGCCCGCTCTCATGGCGAGGCGCGCATCGTGAATGTCGGCTCAGAAGCCCATCGCGGGGCCCGGATCGACTTCGACGACCTCCATGGCGAAAGCAGCTACTCCGGGTTCCGCGCGTACGGCCAGTCGAAGCTGGCCAACATGCTGTTCACCCATGAGCTCGCGCGTCGTCTTCACGGCACAGGCGTGTCGGCCAACTGTGTTCATCCGGGCGTCGTCTCAACCAACATCTGGCGCGGATCCGACTGGCTCTCCCGCGTCGCTCGCTTCTTTTCCTGGTTCTACGACTCACCGGAGACAGGCGCAGAGGGACCGCTCTATCTTGCGGCGTCGCCGGACGTGAACGGCGTGACCGGGCAGTACTTCAACGGTACCGAGAAGGCAAAGCCAGCCATCGCGGCGTTCAATGAAAAAACGGCCGCCCGCCTCTGGCGCAAAAGCCGCGCACTCACAGGCATGTCTGTTGGGAACGCAAAAGAATTACTGTGAGGGGTGAGATGTGAGGTTTGGGGTATGAGCTTTGGGGATGAGGGAAAGCGGGCTTGCGCGAGGAGAAAAGACCGCGACAGGAGTCGGTGGGCCTTAGGTTATCAGGTACTGCCCCCCGGTAGTCGAAATGCATCTCGCTTCACAATCATCGTGGTGGCATTCGTGCTCATCTCTGGGCTAGCACGGTGAATACGACCGGCATGGCTGTTTGTCTCTGGCTCGATTCCTATGTTTGGTGCTGGCTGTGACTGCAAGCCTCGCCGTGATCTGAGGTAGCAGGCAGCTCCGAAGGGTCTTCCTACTTCGCCTTTCGAATTTCTCACTTCGCACTTCAATTTCCCTACTTCGCCCTTCGAATTTCCATTTTCGCACTCAACATGACCACTGTCGACGTCGTGCTGCCGGTCCCGGTCGATCAGACCTACACATACGGCGTGCCGACCGAAATGCGCGACACGGTCGACATCGGGCATCGGGTGCTGGTGCCGTTCGGCAAACGGCGGCTCACGGGCGTTGTCGCGTCCGAGGGACCGGACCCGGAGTCGGTCGACTTCGCTCTAAAGGACATCCTCGACGTGCTGGACGAGCGCCCGGCCTGCTCGGAGGAGATGCTGCGTCTCACGAAGTGGATCGCCAATTACTACGTTTGCAGCTGGGGCGAGGCGATAAAGGCGGCGCTTCCTTCCGGCATCAACGTGAAGAGCACGCACCGCCTTCGCCGCACGGAAGAGCCGCCGGGGCAGTGGGTCGAACACGAGCAGGCGGGACCGCTCCTGGCGGACCTGGAGGGGCGCGACGACACGACGCTCAGCGCGATTAGAAAGCGTCTCGGGACGACGGTGCCGCTCGGGCTAGTGCGCCGGCTGGCAGCGGAGGGCATTTTGGAGGTAAACACGCAACTGAGCGACGCCCGCGTCTCGGCGAAAACGGCAACATACGTCCGGTTCTCCGCGGCTTTTCAGCACCCGTCGGCCGCGGCTGACCTCGTCGAACAGCTGCGCGGGTCGAAGCAAAAAGCACTGATCGAAGCGCTGGCAGGGTTCCGCGAGGAAGGCACGCCGGAGCCGCTACGAACCGATCTTCTGGAGCGGGCGGAGGCCTCGCACTCTTCGCTCAACAGCCTGGTCGACAAGGGGATGGTCGAAACCGTCGAGAAGGAGGTGGTGCGTTCGCCCCTTGACGATCTGCCGGATCCCGGCCCGGCGCCGGATCACACGCTTCACCCCTCCCAGCAGGAGGCGTACGATGCGGTCGCCAGAGCGGTCGAAGACCAGAGCTACCAGACCTTTCTATTGCACGGGATCACGGGAAGCGGCAAGACCGAGGTCTACATCGCCGCCCTCAAGGACGTCCTCGCCCAGGGCCGAACGGGCATCATCCTCGTCCCGGAAATCGCGCTCACGCCGCAGACCGTCCAGCGCTTCCGGTCGCACTTCGGCGACACGATCGCGGTGTTGCACTCGCAGATGAGCATGGGCGAGCGGTTCGATGCGTGGAGGCAACTCCGCGACGGAGAGCTGTCGATCGCCATTGGTCCCCGGTCGGCCGTGCTGGCCCCGATGGACAATCTCGGCCTGATCGTGGTCGACGAGGAGCACGAGTCGTCGTACAAGCAGTTCGACCCCGCGCCACGCTACCATGCTCGCGACGTCGCCGTGATGCGTGCCTACCTCAACGACGCCGTGTGCGTGCTCGGGAGCGCGACGCCGAGTCTGGAGTCGGTCATGAACGCGGAGTGGGGAAAATACACGCGGCTCAACATGCCGGAGCGGGTGCCGGATTCGTCCGGTACGTCGGCCGAGCTACCGAACGTGGAGATCGTCGACCTGACGCTGCAGAAGCGCAAGCACCAGCTCGAGGGTGCCCTGTCCGAGCCGCTCCGGGCGGCCATCCGTGCGCGCATCGACCGGGGCGAACAGACCATTCTCCTGCAGAACCGCCGCGGGTTTGCGCCGGTCATCGAGTGCTGTGACTGCGGGTGGGCGCCGCTCTGCCGCGATTGCTCCGTGACGATGACCGTGCACAAGACCCGAAGTGGCGGGCGCATGCTGCAATGCCACTATTGCGGACGCACCGAGCCGACGATGCGCGCGTGTCCCTCCTGCAACTCGCAGGACCTGCATCAGATTGGGACCGGTACGCAGCGGGTCGAGGATGAGCTGAACGACGTCTTTCCCGATGCCGAGGTTTTGCGGATGGACCGCGACTCCACCCGAAAGAAGCACGGCCACCACAAGATTCTGAGCCAGTTTCGCAACGGTGCAGACATCCTGCTCGGCACCCAGATGATCGCCAAAGGGCTCGACTTCAGCCGCGTGACGCTCGTTGGCGTCGTGGATGCGGACGTGGGCCTCTTGCTGCCGGACTTCCGCGCCGAGGAGCGAACCTTTCAGCTACTGACGCAGGTGGCAGGTCGGGCCGGTCGCGCGGATCTGCGCGGCGAGGTCATCCTGCAAACGCGCAACCCCGAGCACAAGGCGCTGCAGTTTGCGCTGGACCACGACTTCGACGGCTTCGCGGCATCGGAGCTTGAGGATCGAAAAATACTCAGTTACCCGCCCTTCGGTCACCTC
The DNA here is from genome assembly GCF_002554795.1 of Longibacter salinarum. Lineage (NCBI taxonomy): Bacteria > Pseudomonadati > Rhodothermota > Rhodothermia > Rhodothermales > Salisaetaceae > Longibacter > Longibacter salinarum. The sequence goes on from NZ_PDEQ01000007.1 coordinate 112,473, forward strand.
GCGACGGTCGAATTCCGCGGGCCGAAGGAAGCTCGCGTCGAGCGCCTGGCCGAGAACTGGACGAAGGCGCTCCGCAAGCACAGCGCGAGCGACGTGCTCATCGGCGACCCCTCCCCCGCCTCCGTCAAGCGCGTCAAGAAGCAGTTTCGCTATCGGACCGTCCTGAAGTCGCGCCAGTCGCAGAAGCATTTGCAGTCGGCCCTCCGGCGCACCGAGCAGTCGTTCGGCAGCGTCCCGAATGGGTATCATGTTTCGATCGATGTTGACGCCGTCGGGTTGCTTTGACGTGTAGACGTGTGGACGTTTCAAGGTGTTGAAGTGGGAAAGTCGGTACGGGAAGAGATCCTGTAGCTCGTCCTCTACTCCTTGGTGCTGGTTTTTTGCTTGACCAAAAAACCAGCGCAAAAAAGTCAAGGCCAGGGAGACCTTCGCTTGACGTCCGCTTCTGCGCCGCTGAAATGCTCCAAGGCTCGACCTCTCTGGGGGAGATGTGCAAATACCTGACGGCGTTGCTTCGAGGTCTGCGGCAGGGGAGCATTTCCCGCCAAACGTTTTCGCTAACCGGCGGACCAACCAGCTCTTGGACGCGACGCCTCCGCTCCCGTCGAAGCGGCGAACGTCTCCAAGGGCCGAAACGACACAAGCACGATTGCTGAACGAGGGTGCTGTCCCGGCCTTGCGCGGTTCGTCGTCTCGAGCGACATGAGCATCGCGAGTTAGTGCCCGTGGTGCGCGAAGGCGGAGCCGCAAACCAGAACGAATCCGTGTCTGAGCCCGTCTTGCGGGCGGGTCCACAGGATGACCTTGCGGGCCCTTTGATTCGTTCTGCGACGCGAGCACGGTGAGCTAGTACCGGTTGGTGCGGCGGAGTCGGAGCGCTAGACGAAGCGCGGACCGCCGGGTCGCCAACCCGAGCAAAGCGAGGTAGTGCCTGTGGCGATTTTTGCGTCTCGTTTATTGGCGATCCAAAAAATGAGACAGTAAGAATAGAGAACGCTCCCTCATTCCTTGGTGCCGGTTTTTTGCTTGACCAAAAAACCAGCGCAAAAAAGTCAAGGCCAGGGAGACCTTCGCTTGACGTCCGCTTCTGCGCTGCTGAAATGCTCCAAGGCTCGACCTCTCTGGGGGAGATGTGCAAATACCTGACGGCGTTGCTTCGAGGTCTTCGCGGGGGAGCATTTCCCGCCAAACGTTTTCGCTAACCGGCGGACTAACCAGCAATTGGACGCGGCGCCTCCGCTCCCGTCCGTGCGGCGAACGTCTCCAAGGGCCGAAACGACACAAGCACGATTGCTGAACGAGGGTGCTGTCCCGGCCTTGCGCGGTCCGGCGAAAAAGCGTTGTAGCAAGAGCGCGAACCGAACGAATCGTTGTCTGAGCCTGCTTTGCAGGCGAGTCCACGGGATGACCCTTCGGGCCCTTTCGATTCGTTCCGCGATCGAGAGGAGACGCCAGCCGGAGCGCGGACAGACGGGCGACTTTTTTGAGTCCCGTTTTTTGGTCGTCCAAAAAATGGGACATGAACGAGGAGGATAATCGCAGTACTCGAATCAGCCACCTCGTTTACAAAGAAAACCCGGAGGTTTTCTCCGCCTACTCCGGCAATCGCGCCGCACGAACCGGCACGGGCGCTTCAGCATCCGGCGCCGAATCCCCTCCTTGGTCCGGAACGGTACGCTTCCACCGCCGATACCAGATGATCGTACCGGTAATCGAGAGCACCGCTGGCGCGAGGCCGAGAAGGACGTAGAGCCAGCGGACGACCGGTCCGCCGACCGCGCCGATGTGCAGCGGGTACGTGGCGTGCATGATGCGAGAGCCAACGGGCGCCGACCGCGCGTCGTCCACGCGGAGCACGGAGCCATCGCTCGCGATATGCACGAAGCTTCGTCCGTTCGGATGCCACTCGCCGGGCGCCTGAAGCCGGACCGTGAGCGGTGCCTCCGGTGCGGCCGGGGCGTACACGAATGAGGCGGTGGCTCCCGGAAGAGCGCTGCGGGCGGAGTCGAGGGCCGCGTCGATTGCTGTTGGCGAAAACGAGACCGGCGTATCCACGGTCGGGGGCGCCGGGGGCCAAGCCGGTGAGCCTGTGGCCGTGTTCGTGAGCTCCTGCGTGCTGGTATAGAAGATCAGCGCAGCGCCCGTAGTCGCGGTTAACAGCACGAAACCGAGGGTGTAAAACCCGCCGGCACGATGCAAGTCGTAGTTTAGCCGCTTCCATCCCTTTTTCCAGACGACCACGAGCGCCGCACGAAGTGCACGGAGGCGTCGTGGCCACCAGAGGACAAGGCCCGTCAGCGACACCAGCACGAGAAGCAGTCCGCTCACGCCAACGATGATGCCACCGGTGCGGCCCGCCATCAACTCGGCGTGGAGGTCGAACAGCGTGTTCACGAAGCCGGCATCGGGAGCACGGCGGCCCAGAACGGTCTGCCGGTACGGGTCCACAAAGACGTGCTCTTCTCCTTGCCCCATCCAGACGACCACCGGCGTGTCCCGGTGACCGGAAAGCTCGATCAGCCACGGAGACTCGCCGTCGGCAACGTTGGGGATGGCATGCACTGCTCGGCCCACCGACTGCTCTCCCGCCGATTCGACCTCGTACAGATCGGGGCGCATCCACGCATCGATCGTGTCCTTAAATACGAGGACACTTCCGGTCACGCTGAGCAGAATCACGATTCCACTCAGGGCGAGGCCGGTCCAGAGGTGGATGGTTGACGAAAGCTGACGGATCGTCGGCACGGCGGGCTGCAGTGATTCGGTACGGAGCGGGGCGCAGCGTTACCAGCGCACGGTGTACGAGAGGCGAACCTGACGTCCCGGTGCGGCAGCGTATCCGGAGCCGAGGTTGTACCACTGCGAGATCGCCGGGAAGTAGAAGGTGTCGAAGACGTTCTCGATCCCGATCCCGACCGTTCCCGGTCCGGCCTCAACGGAGGCAGAGAGGTCGAAGACCGTGTAGGCGTCGACATCGCCCTGGCCGAAGGCTGTCGCCGCCGATCCATCGAAGCGATCCCGCGATCCGGAGTGGAGAACCTGCGCGCGCACCTGCCACAAGTCGCTCGGCACGTACGCGACGTAGCCCGTTAGTTTCGCCGGAGGGATGCGGCTGCCCGGCAGGTAGGTCTCGTAGTCGCCGTCGTCATCCGTGTCCGTTTTGCCTTCGAGGAACGTCGCTGTCCCGCCGATGCGCATCGGGTTGAATCGGGCGTCCAGGGTGGCTTCGATTCCGTAAATCCGCTCCGGCGCGCGAACCAGCTGGAGCTCCGGGAAGTCGCTCAGCGTCGAGCCGAACTCGGACGTGTTCAGGAAGCCGGTGACGGAGGCGCTCACATTGTCCGTACCGCCACGGAGGCCGAGTTCGTAGCTGTTCACCTTCTGCGCTTCCGGACGCAGTGATTCGACGGTGAAAGCCGTCGTGTCCGGCGGCGAGCGGAGAACGCGGCCCACGTCGGCGACGGAGTACCCCTGCGAGAAGTTGCCGAACAGGTCAACCTGATCGAGGGAGGCAACGAAGCCGGCGTTGAAGACGAAGGCGTCGTAGTTCAGATTGCCTCCCTCGATGTCGCGGCCACCGAATAGCGTCGTGAAGTCATCGACGGAGAGCCAGAACGATTCGTAGCGTGCACCTCCGTGCAGTTCGAGGCCGTCTACGAGGGTCAGTTCGAGCTGGGCGAAGGGGGCGGCGCTCCACTGGTGAATCGGCGGAACGTAGGAGCGGCCGTCTTCGAGCGGCTGCTTGGTTCGGTCACTCAGAAGGTCGGCTCCCCAGGTGAGGTCGGCCCCGCTGAGGACATCAACCGGCGTTTCGACATCGGCGCGTGCACCGATCTTCGTCGACTCAAGCACGGATTGACCGCCGCCGTCCGGGTAGAAGGAGGCGAAGGTGAAGCGCGTCTCGTAGTCCTGCAGGAAGACCTGTGCGCCGACGCGGCTGTCGAAGAGGGCGTCGACTTCGTCATGCGAGTACTGCGCGTTTGCGACCAGGTTGAGCGTGCCGGGGTCCTTGCCGGGGATGTCGCCGGCCGCAGACGCGCGAGCCTTCGCCGAATCCGGCGTGCCGGGTACCGTCAGGTACTCCAGGTTTTGGTGCGCACTGTACAGGTTGGCGGACAGGTCCAGGCGCTGCTGCGACGTGAGATCGACGCCACCCCGTGCGAGAACGTTGAATACATCGCTCCCGGCGCGCCCGCCCTGACCCTGTGGGTCCTGCGGAATGCGATCGCCTTCTCCGTCGAAGGCATATCCGATCTGTTCGTAGGTTGCACTGATCAGACCGTCGTAGTCACCCTCTTTTACCTCGACCTGTCCGCGCAGGCGGCCGGAGGCGCTGCTTTCTACATTTGAAGGCTGTCCCTGCAGGCCGATTTCCGCCTCGCCGTGGACGCCAGGGTGGTCCGGGCGCTTCGTGATGAAGTTTACGAGCCCGCCGTTGCCGCCGTATCCGTACGTCGCGCTGGCGCCACGAACGACCTCGATGCGTTCCACGGCGCTGGGATCGATCGAGTGGAGGTCGCGGAGCACGTTACGGAGCGGAGCCGACTGCGGCACGCCATCCACAAGCACAAAGAGCGAGCGGCCGCGGAGGGTCTGGCCGTAGTTGCTGAGCGTGTGTGTGGCCGGTGCCATCCCGGGGACATTCTGCGAGAGCAGTTTGCCGACGTCCGTCGTGAGCTTCAACTGCGCGTCCATCGTCTCCGGACCGAGAACACTCATGGAGGTGGGTACCGAACGAAGTGCCTCCTCCCCGCGCGTAGCGCTGATAACGACCTCGTTCATCCCGTATCGCTGGGCTGCGAGAACGATGTCGACCGTATGAGTCTCGCCAGCTTGAAGCGTGAAGCGCTCTGTCACCGGAGTGTAGCCGACGAAGGACGCACGCAGCGTGTACGTGCCGGCGGGAAGGTCTTTGATGGAAAACGCGCCGTCGCTATCCGTCGTCGTTCCGCGCTGAAGTGCACGTTCCGTTGACTGGATCAGAACGTTCGCACCGGGGACCGGTGCCTCGGAGTCATCGACGACCGTGCCGACAACCGACGCATCCTGGGCGGTAACGGTGGCGAGTCCTGTCAGGGCAAGGCAACCGACAAGCAGTACGAAATGCCGAAGCGTGTGGGATAGCATGGATCGAAAAATAGAAAACCGATTTGGGGGACAGCCAGACCGGATCGGCCTGGTCTTTATTTAGACTCGTTCTACACAGTAGGATTAACGATAATAGGTTTGCCGTGTATTTTCAACGTGCTCTTGCAATGCCGGCGTGAAGAATGGAGAACGGCTCGGGTATGGAGGTTTGGAAGTGTCGAGGTGTCGAGGTGTCGAGGTGTCGATGTGTCAAGGTGTTGATGTGTCAAGGTGTTGATGTGTTGGGGTTGGGAAGTGGAAAGTGACGGTTGAAGTGAGCGCGGGGCCGGCTTCCTCTGGTGCCGCTGAAATGCTCTAAGGCTCGACCTCTCGGAGACGGCCCCGCCGAAAATGAATCGTATGGCTTCGAGGTCTTCGCAGGGGAGCATTTCCCTTCGATCGTTGTCGCCAGTCATCAACCCAACGAGTTATGGGACGCGGCGCCTCCGCTCCCGTCGATCCGGCGAACGTCTCCGAGGGCCGAAACGACGCAAGCACGATTGCTGAACCCGCCTTGTGGGCGAGTCCACTGGATGACTCTGCGGCCCCGTTGATTCGTTCTGCGACGCGAGCACGGTGAGCTAGTACCGGTTGGTGCGGCGAGGGCGCAGCGCTAGACGAAGCTCGGACAGGCGGGTCGCCGATCCGAGCAAAGTGAGATAGTGCCTGTGGCGATTTTTGCATCTCGTTTTTTGGCGACCAAAAAATGAGACAGTAAGAATAGAGAACGCCCCCTCATTCCTTGGTGCCGGTTTTTTGCTTGACCAAAAAACCGGCGAGAAAAAAGTCAAGGCCAGGGACACCTTCGCCTGACGTCCGCTCCGGTGCCGCTGAAATGCTCCAAGGCTTTGACCTCTCTGGAGGAGATCTGCAAGTAACCGAGGGTCTTGCTTCGAGGTCTTCGCTGGGGAGCATTTCCCTTCGATCGTTTTCGCCAGTCATCAACCCAACGAGCTATGGGACGCGGCGCCTCCGCTTCCGTCGATTCGGCGAACGTCTCCGAGGGCCAAGACAGCGTGCACGCATGGGGAGTAGATCCCGCGCCGTGCTTCCCTGGCCTTGCGCGGTTCGTTGTCTCGAGCGACATGAGCATCGCGAGTTAGTGCCCGTGGTGCGTGAAGCACGCGACGCGGAATAAACAAATCGTTGTCTGAGCGATCTATGATCGCGAGTCCACGGGATGACCCTTCGGGCCCTTTCGATTTGTTAAGCGTCGCAAGGCGTAACGCTAGACGAAGCGCGGACCGCCGGGCGACGTGAGCGAAGCGAACTAGTGCCAGTTGGTGCGATTTTTTTTGCGTCTCGTTTTTTGATCATTCAAAAAATGAGACAGAGAGAGGGTAGAGAGGCGACTCCAACGATCAAAGCCAAGAGATGGCTCAAGATCGAGCCGTCAAAAAAGGAAGACGGATAGGATCCACCATCCGCGTCCGGATTGAAATTTACGTCGAACAGAGAAGATTTGAGTCTAGCGAACGCTTGCCCCGAACGTCCCAGCACAATGCTCGTACCTTGATAGCAACCTCTCCGGTCGGTACACTTACGACGTTGATGATTGTACCGATGAGAAAGATCTCGTCCTCACCTTTTTCACGACTCAGGCTCTGTCGCACATGACCACCACCACACGTTCCATCACCATGCAACGGGTCGTTGTGACCGGTCTCGGAGCCGTCACGCCCATCGGTCTGACGACAGATGATTTCTGGAACGGACTCATTTCTGGCACGAGCGGCGCAGGCCCAATCACGAAGTTCGATACGGAGGAGCACAAGTCCAAAATCGCGTGCGAGCTGAAGGACTTCGATCCGGAGCCGTACATGGATCCGAAGCAGGCGCGTCGACAGGACCTGTTTAGCCAGTACGCGCTCGCCGCGACGGCCCAGGCGTTCGACGACGCGAAACTGGACACGTCGGAGCTAGAAGAGTCGCAGCGCGACCGCATCGGAGCGATCTTCGGGACGGGCGTGGGTGGGTCGAACCTGTTCATCGACCAGGTCCGCACGCTCGATGAGTACGGCCCGCGGCGGATTTCACCGTTTTTCGTGCCGATGATGATTACAAACATGGCGCCGGGCCTGATCGCGATGGAGCACGGCCTGCGCGGACCGAACCACGCAGTCGTGAGTGCATGTGCGACCGGGAATGACGCGATCAGCGACGCGCTGCTTCTTCTCCGGCAGGGTCACGCCGATGCCATGCTGGTCGGCGGCACGGAGGCGTCGATCAACGAGCTGTGCGTAGGCGGGTTCGCGTCCATGCGCGCACTATCGACCCGTAACGACGACCCGGAGTCGGCGTCCCGCCCGTTCGACGAGGACCGCGACGGCTTCGTCCCGGCCGAGGGAGCAGGGGCGCTCGTTCTCGAGACACTGGAGCACGCCTTGGAGCGTGGCGCGCCGATTTACGCGGAGATTGCCGGAGTCGGCAAGTCGAATGACGCCTACCACTACGCCGCCCCGGATCCCGAGGGCCGCGGTGCGGTGCTCGCGATGCGTGCGGCGCTGAACGATGCCGGCACGGAGCCCGAAGCGGTCGACCACGTCAACATGCACGCGACGTCCACCCCGATGGGCGACACCATCGAGTCGAACGCGATGAAGACGGTCTTTGGCGATCACGCATACAACCTCAGTCTGTCGGCCACGAAGAGCATGACCGGCCACCTCCTTGGCGCGGCTGGCGCGGTGGAGGCTATTGCCGCAGTCCTCGCGATCAAGCATGGAATCGTTCCGCCGACCATCAACACGGAGAACCTCGACGAGGGCTGCGACCTGGACTACACGCTCGGCGAGGCGAAGGAGCGACCGGTACGCATGGCGCTCAACAACGCGTTTGGCTTCGGCGGGCACAACACGACCCTCGCGTTTTCCGAATACACCGACTAACCGACTTTGCGAGCTGGCCCGTGCCATTTACCCACGCACCTGCTTTCGTATCCGACATGAATGACGCGAACGACGCCGCGCACTCTGCTGCTGAAGCCGCCGCTCAGGCTGATATTTCGGCGAAGCCGATCCCGGATAGCATGGGCGGAGCGGCGGAGCTCCTCGACATCGAGGTCGTCGAGATGTCTGAAGATCGCGTCGTGGCGACCATGCCCGTGACGCCCAAGCATCACCAACCGTTTGGGGTGCTGCATGGCGGCGTCAGCGTGGTGCTGGCGGAGAGTGTGGCCAGCATCGGGGCGTACCTCGCGGCGCCGGACGGCTACGTGGCCATGGGCATCGAGATCAACGCCAACCACATCCGCGCGGTACGCGATGGCACGGTGACTGCCGTGGCGACGCCGGTGCATCGCGGGCGGTCGACGCAGGTCTGGCAGGTGGAGATCAAAGGCGCGAACGACAAACTGGTCTGCGTCAGCCGGTGCACGCTCGCAATCGTGAAAAAGCAGAACGACTAGTTTAGAGTTCAAGGTTCAGGGTTCAAGGTTCAGAGCTAGCTACCGGAAAGTTTGGATTTCAAACCGGACTGTCTTCGTATGTCAACGAAAAACGGATCTCGTGCGTCTGATGCGTCCTGGAAACGAGACGTTATCGTCGAATATGACGCACTTACACACTCCCATACCCACATACTCCCATCCATCTCTGAGCAGCCGCGCCTAGGAATGCTGAAATGACACACGCTCCAATGAAAGTGTCTGATAGGTAGGGTTCAGAGTTCAATGGGTACGACCCGAGACATAAAAAAATATTAGCGTCGCACGGCCGTGCGACGCTTCGTCTCTTCGAAAATGGAAGTCGCGCCATTGGCAACGCAATAAGGTGGTGAAACATACCCTCGTTTCGGGATCGTAGAGCGTGTCTTGGGGGTGCGTGACGTGACCAAATTTGCTTCCACGAACCCTGCGATGTCGTCATGTCTGCGATCTCCGGCATTCACCATATCACCGCGATCTCGGGGCCGGCTCAGGAAACCGTCGACACGTACGCCGGCGTCCTTGGGCTTCGACTCGTGAAGACGACGGTCAACTTTGATGACCCGGGCACCTATCATCTCTATTTCGGCGATCGAACGGGGCGCCCGGGTACCATCCTCACCTTCTTTCCCTGGGCGAGCGCGGTCCCGGGCCGACAGGGCGCTAGCATGGTGAGCGCGACCTCATTCCTCGTCCCCCTCGGTTCGCTGGATGCCTGGCAGCGACGTCTCGAGACCGCCGGGCTTCACGTCACCGAGCGGACGCACCGATTCGATACGGAGGTGCTCACGGCAAAAGCTCCAGATGGCCTCCCGATCGAAATCGTCGCCACCGCGGAGGCACGGGCGGTGGACGCTGACGTATGGACGAGCGCCGGTGTACCGAGTGAACACGCGATTCGTGGTTTCTCTGGTGCGACCCTGCCAGCGATCGATGCGCCGGCCACCGAAAAACTGCTTACGGACGTTTTTGGCTGGGAGCGAGAGGCGACGTCCGATGAGCGCATTCGGCTGCGCGCCCCATCGCAGAATCAAGCGGTCCCGGGATCAGTCATCGACCTACAAATGAACCCGGCCAACGCGGCGGGGCGCCTGGGCCAGGGCACGGTTCACCACATCGCCCTCCGCGCACGCGACGACGAGGAGCAGGTCCACTGGCAGGAGCGCCTTCGCGACATGGACATCCGGGTTACGGAGGTGAAGGACCGACAGTACTTCCGATCGATTTACTTCCGCCACCGCCGGTGGACGTCCGGCGTGCTCTTCGAGATCGCAACGGACGCACCCGGTTTTTTGCACGACGAACCTGAGGCGTCGCTCGGTACGACGCTCAAGTTGCCGCCCTGGCTCGAGTCCCGTCGGGATGAGATCGAACATGCGCTTCCTGAGCTTCGGCGTCCGGCCGCTACGGCCTGACCGTTCCCGCACGCCCCAATTCGCCCGCCCGTTTTCAGTCGTTACCTCCATCATGCCCGATTCCCCCAACCCACATGCCGATCAGCCGGTCTACACGACCGGGACGGCCCTCGAAGACGCCTCCGCTGCCATGATTCTGATTCATGGACGCGGCGCCACGGCGCAGAGCATCCTCCGCCTCGCCGGGGACGTTGCTCCCGAGGGGGTCGCGTGCCTGGCCCCGCAGGCGTTTCATCGAACCTGGTACCCGCAGTCCTTTTTGGCTCCGATCGAGCAGAATGAGCCGTATCTCACGTCCGCGCTCAACGCGGTCGATTCGCTCGTGACGGCGATTGAGGATGGGGGCATTCCGCGCACACGGCTGGTTCTCCTCGGCTTTTCGCAGGGGGCGTGTCTGGCGTGCGAGTACGCGGCTCGGCATCCACAACGCTACGGTGGGGTCGTCGGGTTGTCGGGGGGCTTGATCGGGCCGGAAGATGAGCCGCTCTCGTACGAGGGCAACCTCGACCGCACGCCCGTTTTTCTCGGCTGCAGTGACCAGGACCCGCACATTCCGCTCGAACGCATGCAGGACACGGCCGAGGTGATGCGCGATATGGGCGCGAACGTGGACAAGCGGATCTATCCCGGCATGGGCCACACGACGAACGACGACGAGCTGCGGGCCGTCCGCGATCTGCTTGTCGGACTGGTTTCGGAGCCGGCCTAACGGTCGTTCGACGGGCCACGCCACCGTCAGACGATTCTTTACCTGAACCTTTCCCTCCCGATGATTCGCACGCCGGACTGGGTCAAGCATGCTGTCTTCTACCAGATCTTTCCGGATCGATTTGCACGAAGCGGTCGCGTTCCGGTGAAAGATGGGTTGTCGCTCAAGCCATGGGGCGCGCCCCCGCATGAGCAGGGCTTTCAGGGAGGCGATCTGTATGGCATTGTCGATCGTCTCGATTTTTTGGACGAGCTCGGTGTGACGGCGCTGTACCTCAACCCCATCTTTGCCTCGGCGGCGAATCACCGCTACCACACGTACGATTATGAGAACGTCGACCCGCTTCTCGGGGGAAATGAGGCGCTGCGCGAACTCCTGGATGAGGCGCACGATCGTGGCATTCGTGTCGTGCTCGACGGCGTGTTTAACCACGCAAGCCGCGGCTTCTGGCCCTTCCATCACGTCCTGGAGAACGGCGGGAATTCCCCGTACATCGATTGGTTCAACATCCACGACTGGCCGCTGAATCCATACGCGCCCGACGCCGACACGCCGCACAACTACGACGCATGGGCGGACCTTCCGGCGCTTCCGGAGCTAAATACCGACAACGACGAGGTGCGCGCCTACATCATGCGCATCGCTCGGAAATGGATCGAGTTTGGCGTTGACGGTTGGCGCCTTGACGTGCCCTATGAAATTGAGGACTCGGACTTCTGGCGCGAATTCCGGAAGGTGGTGAAGGAGGCCAACCCGGAAGCCTACATCGTCGGGGAGATCTGGCACGAGGCAGAGGAATGGCTGCAAGGAGACCAGTTTGATGCCGTCATGAACTACCCGTTCCTGTGGCCCACCCTCAGCTTTTTTGGGTCGGAAACCCTCCGCGACTACAAGAAAACGCACCTCACCTTCGAGCCGCTCGACGCTCCAGACTTTGCAGACGCGATCACGGACGTGTTCGAGATGTACGACTGGGAAATCACGCAGGCGCAGCTCAACCTGCTGGACAGTCACGACATGGGGCGGGCCCTGTGGATCATGGGCGAGGATACAGATGCCCTTCGGCTGTCGGTCCTGTTCCAGATGACCGTTCCGGGCGCTCCATGCATTTACTACGGCGACGAAATCGGCATGTCCGCCGGCGACGATCCGCACTGCCGCGAGGCGTTTCCGTGGGATGAGCACGACACGTGGGATGAGGACCTGCTGGAGCATTACCGGAACGCCGTCGCCCTCCGGCACGACCACGAGGTTCTGCGGACGGGGAGCATCGACATCTTTTACGCAGAAGAGAGCGTCATCGGCTTTCGGCGAGAACTGGATGATACCGTGGCGATCTGCCTATTTAACGCGGGACCGTCATCGGCCGTCATCGACCTCGATGCAGAGGATGTCGGGGTGCCGCTCCGTCGCTACGAATCCGCCTGGCCAGAAGGCGATGCGCCGCTGGATCTAGACGATGGATTGGTGACCACGACGCTGCCGGCGCAATCCGCGCGGATCTGGACTTGAATATAGTTCAGAGTTCAGGGTTCAGAGTTCAACGTGTTAACGCATCAACGCCCCAACGTTCTAACGCTCCAACGCGTCAACGCCCACCGCATTTCGCATTTCAAATTCCGCATTTCGCACTAAAAAGCGCCGCCTCCCCGGTCGGGAAAGGCGGCGCGAATGCTCAACCGGGTATGGTAGAGGCGATTAGCTCTCGACCGGCTCCGGGAGGTACATTCTGTTGACGTAGTCGATCACCATGCGCTTGGCCGAGAACGGAGCGGGGAGGCCGGTCATGACCTCGCGCATCATGTTCACCCATTCTGTCGGGACGCCGTAGGCGTCGCGATCGTAGAACGTCGGGATGACGCTGTTCTCCAGCTGTTCGTAGAGCGATGCGGCATCCTCGCGATCCTGCACGGCAGGGTCTTCGGTGCCGTAGTCGCCCGAGGGCTGCGGGCCGATCGCCCAACCGTTCTTGCCTTTGCCGGTGTCGCCGTCGAACCCTTCCGGCCACCAGCCGTCGAGGACCGACAGGTTGAGTCCGCCGTGGGCCGCGATCTTCTGGCCCGACGTTCCGGATGCTTCGAGCGGGCGACGCGGGTTGTTCAGCCACACATCGGAGCCGGAGACGAGCATCCGGCCGATCTCCATGTCGTAGTTCTCCAGGAAGATGACGTTGCCTTCGAAGCCGTCCTGCTTGCTGATCTCGAAGATGCGCTGGATGAAGCGCTTGCCGCCGTCATCGGCCGGGTGGGCCTTGCCGGCGTAAATGAGATGTACCGGACGGTCGGCTTGCGAGAAGAGGGCGCGGGCGCGTTCGAGATCGCTGAAGATCAGCGGGGCGCGCTTGTACGTGGCGAAGCGGCGCGCGAAGCCGATCGTGAGAGCATCCGGATCGAGTTCCGGCGTCATCGGGAGGCTCTGCGTGCGCACCTTCGTATTGATGTAGTCGTGCAGGCGCGTGCGGAGCATCGTGCGGTACTGCCACAGAACCTCGTCGTCGAGGTCCGCCAGGGCGTGCCAGGCGTCTTCCTCGTGGCGCTTATCGAGCCAGTCGCCGCCCAGGTGATCCGCGAGAAAGTCGCGGGCGGGCTGACACGTCCAGGTCGGCAGGTGGACACCGTTTGTGATGGAGCCGATCGGTACATCATCGAGCTCGCGGTCCGGGTACATGCCTTCCCACTGCTGGCGTGCGACGTGACCGTTCAGCTTCGATACGCCGTTGGAGGCGCGGGCCATCTTCAGGCCGAGAACCGTCATGGTGAACGGCTCCGAGTGGTCGCCCGGGTGGACGCGGCCATACTTCATCAGTTCGTCGACGGACAGGCCGAGCGACTCGCGGAAGGTGTTCATTTCCTTCGCGAAGAGGTCCGGGCTGAAGCGGTCGTGTCCGGCCGGAACCGGCGTATGCGTCGTGAAGACGCAGTGGTCGCGGACCCACTGTTCAGCTTCGACGCGAAGCTCGCCCTGCTCCAGGCGTTCGCGCAGGAGCTCGAGCATGAGGAACGCGCAGTGGCCTTCGTTGGCGTGGTAGACATCCGACTCGATGCCCAGCTCGCGGAGGAGACGCAGGCCGGCGATGCCGAGCACGACCTCCTGGCGAATGCGCTGCTGGTTGCCACCCTGGTAGAGGCGACGGGTCAGCTTGCGGAGCTCCGTCGGGTTGGCGTCGAAGTCCGTGTCGAGCAGGTAGAGGTCCGTGCGACCGAGGTTGAGCTTCCAGGCGCGGACGTGAATCGGCTGCTCTCCCGCATGCACATCGATGATCAGGCGGTCGCCGTTCTCGTCCGTGACGGGCGTCACCGGATGATGGTCCGGGTTGAGCGGCTTGTACGTGGCCTGCTGCCATCCGTCCGCATCGAACGACTGGTGGAAGTAGCCTTCGCGCAAGAACATACCGACCGCCGTGAAGGGAAGGCCGAGGTCCGAGGCTGCCTTCGTGTGGTCACCGGCGAGCACGCCGAGTCCACCGGAGTAGAGCTGCATGCTTTCGTGCAGGCCGTACTCCATGCAGAAGTAGGCCGTGCGCGGGGCATCATCGAAATGCGGCTCCTGGTCCATGTACGTCTGGAACTCATCGTACACGGAATCGACATCCGACTGAAACTCCGCGTCATCCAGAACATCCTCGTCGGCTGCGGCAAGCGCTGCCTTTGGATTGTTGTCGGTCTGCGCGTAGATCAGCGGATTGAGCTGTTCGAACAGCGTCCGGGCTTTCGGACTCCAGCTCCACCACATGTTGCCGGATAGAGCGTCGAGCTTTTCGCGGGTCGTCATTCGATCTGAAAGATTATTTGGGCTAAACGATGTACGGCGCATGGCGATAAGGTCGCCGTTCAGCCGCACGAAGACATGCGTGCCGGGCCCCGCCCGTGTCAGCACGGGTGCCAAAGCGACGTACAGAATTCGGGCGCGCGTCTATCCGCGACCCGAGATAGCGTGTGTAGGCTGCAAGCACAAGGGAAAGAGCAGACGGTGATGTCAAACCTCCGTCGAGCCAAACCCGCTTGCAGCAGAGTGGGTGTGCGTGGATGGGCGATACAGGTGGACTCGGAGGACGCCGCATGTAACTACATTGCGCACGCCCGGGTCGTGTGCTAGTGAACCACACCGAACCGGCGATCCCTGGTTTCGCGCACACCTTCACGTTCTATCAACAGGTAATCATGATTCGGCTTCAATCGATGGAATTCAAGCAGTCTGGAAGAAGAATCGACGGGTTTCCAGTGCAGTACTGGATCGAAAGCGCTTCCACGGTTATAATTCTTCGATTGTGAATAAGTCCACGTTCAATTTACATCCGCAGGAAGCGTCAAAAGGTGTCGTCATTGCTGCTTCGGTTTTGGAAGAGAGATCGTAGACGGACGATCGCTTCCCTTGAACCTCAGTCGACTGCTCGCGTAGCCCTGTGCGGCGAAAATCTCGTGGTTGTCTGAGAAACCGTTCTTCCGATGTATCACCTTCTCCCTTCTCTTCGGGTCGCCGTCCTTGCGGCGAGCCTGCTCGTGTTTGTCTCTAGCCGGTCTGTCGCAGCTCAGTCCGACGACACGGCCGAACGCGACACCTCCGAGGTCGCGATGTACGTTCAGATGCCGGATTCGGTCGTCGTGACCGCCTCCCGCTATGCCGAGCCCAGCCAGACCACCGGCCGCCGCGTGCAGGTGTGGACCCGTCGTGATATTGCGGAAATGCCGATCACGACGGTCGATCAGCTGCTGGAGGTGACGGCGGGACTGGACGTGCGCTCTCGCGGTGCCTTCGGCGTGCAAAGCGACCTGTCGCTTCGCGGCTCCACGTTCAACGGTGTACTCCTGTTGGTCGACGGTGCGCGCGTCAACGATCCGATGACGGGGCACTTCCTGATGGACATCCCGATTCCGCTGCCGGAGATCGAGCGGATCGAGGTTCTCCGCGGCCCGGCGACGGCCCTCTACGGCCCGGATGCGCTCGGTGGCGTCGTGCAGATCTTTACGCGAGCGGCGATGGCCCCCGTTCAGAATACAGAGAACGGCGTGGGCGGTGATGTCATCGGTCAGTACGGCGACTACAGCCTGTATGGCACCGAAGGACAGCTTCGCGTGGCCAGGGAGCACTGGCGCATCAGCGTCGCAGGGACCGCGCAGGGATCGAACGGCCAGCCGATTACGAACGACCAGGGCGACGTCATCGAAAGCTCGCGCGGCGAGGAACGAACGGATTTTGAGCGCTACGCCGGGACAGCCGCCGCCAAGACCAAGCTGGGCGACGGGTCGATCTATGCTCGCATCGGCATCGACGATAGAGATTTTAGCGCCTATCACTACTACGCTGTAGCGGGCGACACCGCGCGCGAATCCACGCAGACGCTGTGGGCACAGATCCGTGCGCAGGGCGATCCGCGAGCCGACACGCGGTGGACGGCGCAGGTGGCGAGTAAGCTGCACGACGATAATTACCGGTACAACCCGCAGGCGTCTCCCAGCATCCACACCAGCCGTCTGACGACCGTGCAGGCAGAGGTCTCACGCACCCTTTCTCCAGAGTGGACCGTCAACGGCGGGGTGTCCGGACAGGTCCGCGGCATCGACTCGAATACGCTCGGCGACCGCGCGGACGTGGCGGGCGGGGTCTTCGCCAGCGCACGGTATCGTCCGACGAAGCCATTCGTTTTGAACGGAAGCCTGCGACTCGACGGCGACCCGCTCTATGGCCTGGAGCCGACGCCCCAGCTCTTCGCATCGTACTCGCTAAGTACCGTGACGCTGCGCGCCGGCGTCGGGCGGGCCGTTCGCGCACCGAACTACGTCGAGCGCTACATCGACCTCCCGACGACGAAGGGCAGCCCCGACCTGAACGCCGAGCGAAGCTGGTCGGCCGAGGCGGGGACCGATATCTACGTGACGCCGGAACTGACGCTTCGCCTGACGGGCTTCGGGCGCCGCACGACCGGACTTATCGACTATGCGAAAGTTGACGAAAACGACGCGGCCTACGTCGCTCGTAACCTGAATGAGGTGGAAACCCTCGGCCTCGAAACCGAGGCATCGTTTCGTCAGACGATCCAGGGCGTCCGCGTGCTGCTCGATGGGAGCTACACGCTCATGGATCAGACTCTGACCTCGCAGCGGCCGGTTGCTGATGCAAGGTACGCCCTCTCCAGCCCGCGACACATGCTTCAGGGCCGGGCGGCGATTTCGTACGGCCAGATCACCGGCAGCGTCAACGCGTCGTATCTCGACCGGACGGGCAACCGCGAGATCCCGACCGACCACTACGGATTGATCCACGTCCGTCTCGCCTACGGATGGCAGATGACCGAAGGCAAGCACGTCGCCGTGTCCGCCGAGGTCCGCAACCTGCGCGACCGCGAGTACTCCGATGTCCTCGACGCGCCGATGCCGGGCCGGACGTTTCTCGTTAGCCTCCGTTTCTGGCTGTAAACGGCTAGTTCAGAGTTCAACGTTCAGGGTTCAGCGAACAGTTCAAAGTTCAGGGTTCAAGGTTCAGGGCTAGGTACCGGACAGTTTGATTCCACCACGGAATGGTTCCGTGCGACTTCGAGAAACGGACCGCGTCAGCCTCACACGTCTCGGAAACGAGGCGTCATCGTCGAGAAATGACGCACTCTCACACTCCCATACCCACATACTCCCGTCCATGTCGGAGCAGCCGCGCCGGGGAATGTCGAAGTGACGCAAGTACCAGCGAAAGTGTCCGGTAGCTAGGGTTCAGGGTTCAAGGTTCAGGGTTCTCTTGCTATCCGGTCGTTCCGCATGTGTCGAAGGGGTGAGCGTGTTCTGTGGGCGATCTCATGATAGAACGTGAGATTGTTGCATCTCCTCGCTCGATGTACGCCGACACGTTCATCGTTTGCTGCGTTGCTCGACCTCAGCAGCAATAAACGTTGAACTCTGAACTCTGAACTTTGAACAGCGTGGTCCCCGGTCGGTATGTTCGACTGTATGTGGCGCCAGACCGCTGCCGTAATCGGTCGTTTCTGGTCGGCGCTCGCTTCATTTTCTCCCTTTATAGTTGCTCAATGCATATGAAACGCATCGTGCGCAGTACGTTTGCTTTCGCAATGAGTCTTCTTCTTTTCGTCGGAGCGCCGGTTATGGCCCAGGATTCTGGGGCGGCGACCGACACGGCAGCGGCCAAGGAGTCGGCCCGCGCAGTCGCGCAGGAATGGCTGAAAACCAACGACGAGGGTCAATTCGATGCCAGCTATCAGGCTGCGGCGTCGATGATGCAGGACCAGGTCGAACAGAAGGTCTGGGCGCAGAAGAACAAGCAGAAGCAGAGCCAACTCGGCGACGTGAAGTCTCGCGAGTTCGCCGAAGCTCAGTATCGTGAGTCCCTACCGCAGGTGGAGGGCGGTCCGTTCGTCGTGATTCGCTACGAGGCCGAGTACAACCCCGCCACGTTCAACGAGGTCGTTCTGACGACTCAGGAGGACGGCGAGTGGAAGGTAGCTAGCTATGCTGTGCAACCCATGC
Source organism: Longibacter salinarum (assembly GCF_002554795.1). NCBI lineage: Bacteria > Pseudomonadati > Rhodothermota > Rhodothermia > Rhodothermales > Salisaetaceae > Longibacter > Longibacter salinarum. Next base: position 130,617 of record NZ_PDEQ01000007.1, read on the forward strand.
GTCCGGCCGCTCCGCCGCAGGGCGGTAACGGTGGACCGGGAGGAGGCGGCAAGTAACGCCACCCTTGTTCCCGACAACCGGTTGCGACGAGCAGCCGGCCGAACGGTTTACGACCCTCGTCTTCCTAACCGAAGGCGAGGGTCGTTTTCATTCATCGAGCCGTTGTGATACTGAACCCAAATGATCGTGCCCGGATGCCGTGCATCGGATATGGGGTCGATTCGATCGAAAAAAGTAAGAGACGCAGGAATCAACGTTTTCTGGCACCTTCAAGCCTGCGAAACGCGTCCACAGACGATCGTGACCCCGACATTGTCATTTGGATTTGGTATGAGGTGGGAAAAGGTCGATTTTCCTGGCGATTCTGAGGATTCGCCTTGCGAACGTGAGGAGACGCTGGTTTCTTGGCATGAAGATGATGTGATCGTCAGGTCCGCCGGATTGTCTCACTTAGTCGCCCGAGAGAAATGAAGGAGCACGTCATTACCACAGAGCATCGCACGGCCACCTTCAATCGAGAACACGAACCGGCGATGCAGATCGAGCCGGGAGATGTCGTGACGTTCGAGACCGGGGACGTCGCCTACGAGCGGCTTCATAGCGGCGAGTCGGTCGAAGACATCGGCCTGGAAACGTTCAACTTGGTGACGGGGCCGGTGGCTGTGAACGGAGCCGAGCCCGGCGACGCGCTCGTTATTGACGTTCTGGATGTCGAAATCCGGCGCGCGTGGTCGGTGTGGATGCCGGAGTTCGGCGGACTCGGCAAGCGGACCGGCGAGACGAGGACGCGGCAGATCAACATCGAGGGCGATGAGCTTCGAATCAGCGACGAGCTGACCGTGCCGCTCGAGCCGATGATCGGATGCATCGGCGTGGCGCCCGCGGAGGGAGAGGGATCGACCTTTCAGCCGGCCTACCGCTTCGGCGGCAACATGGACCTGCGCGAGCTTTCCCCCGGTGCGACGATCCGGCTTCCCGTCGAGGTCGATGGGGGACGCCTGTCGGTAGGCGACCTGCACGCAGCGATGGGGCGAGGCGAGCCGACGTGGGTCGCTATTGAAGCGGCGGGGCGGGCGCGCCTTCGCGTGGGACTGGAGAAGGACGCCGCACCCCCGACGCCGCGCGTTCGCATCGGCACCACGACACTCTGTATGGGCATCGCCGACACGCTCGAGGAAGCCCACCAGTCGGCCCTCGACCAGGCGTTTGACCTGCTGATCACGCAGCACGGACTCGACCCGTTCGACGCGAACGCCTACGCCAGCGCCCGGGTCGGCATGCGCCTCGGCGGACCCTGCTGCCCGATCGTCATGGCCGAAGTCCCGGATCCTGTTTAAGTTCAGAGTTCAGGGTTCAACGTTCAGGGTTCATCGTTCAACGGGCTGCCGAATAACCTGAAGGGAATGCCACTGAGATCGTAAAAAAAAACCGTCGCACGGCCGTGCGACGGTTGGTGCCTTCGAAAACAACGAGGGCCGAGCACCGAACCGGAAAAGACGAGTCAGAACGGTCCTGAGGTGTTACCCGTGTTGCCGAGGCAGAGTGTTGCCGATGTTGCCGGGGCCACAGGGTTCAAAACCTGTTTGGCGGACAGCCTTCGGCACCCCAACGGTACGGACCTCCCGTTGGGCGGTCCTTGGGACGCTCTCAGCACAAGGCTTGGTTGATCCCGCGCATCGTGTCAACTGCGTCCGTGCACTAAGATGACCAGCAGGCACATGACCAGGCATGAACGGCTGCATGTACTTTATCACGCTTCATCCGCCAAACAGGTTGTCAGTGTTCAGAGAAGGAGCACCGGTCTTCCCGTGAGAGGTTCGCAATTCGAAATCCGCCCTTCGAATTTCCTCTCACACCCCCATACATTCTGTCCCCCCACTCACCCTTTCCCCCTTTCCCTTTCCCAAACGTCGCCTATGCCGAACATACTCGAGCGTCTCCGTGAGCGCGTGCCTGCAGATGCCGACCTTCAGCTTCCGCCACCGTGCTACGAAGAGATGGAAGCCGAGGCGGTCTCGTTCGACGCGGGCGCTGAGGTTCTGGTCGTGCGGCTACCCGTCCAGCAGCGGTACCAAAATCCGCTCGGGCTGATGCAGGGAGGCTTCATCGCAGCCGCGATCGACAACACGCTGGGTCCGCTCAGTTTCCTCGTCGCCCCGCCGAGTGTCACGACGCAGATGTCGACGCAGTACCTCCGCCCCGTTCCCCCGTCGGTCGACTACATTGAGGTCGAGGGCCGCGTCGCCGAGCGCGCAGGACGGCAACTCTTCCTCGAGGCCACCGTCCGCCTTCCCAACGGCAAAACCGCCGCCCGCGCCCAGGCGACGTGTCAGATACGGCGATGAGTTCAGGGTTCAGAACCTGTTTGGCGGACAGCCTCCGGCCATCCAGCGGTACGGACCTCCCGGCGGTCGGTCCTCGCGAATCTCGCCAAACTGAGATGTCGTGGAGCTCGGGCACCGTGTCTACTGCGTCCGCATTAACAGCTGCCATTTGATCTTACCGGAGACCAGACCTCCTGCTCGTGCTTTTTCGCTCGATCCGCCAAACAGGTTATCATACCTTCATACTCCTCTCCCTTATGCTTTCACCCTCTCAAACGTCCACACTTCCAAACATTTACGCCCGCTCGACGGCATATTTTTAACTTTTCGCAACAGGTTGCCTAAATGAATAGTATCGACTCCCAGACAACGTTGCCCGACACGAATTCGCTCGATGACGTTCTTCCGTTATGCCGGTCGCCGCGAACCGGTGCCCAATTGCAGCGCGAAGGAGGGCATCTCGTATCGATTGCCGATTCCGAAGATCGATACCCGGTTGTTGAAGGTATCCCGGTGCTAATCAATGAAGACGAAAGTCTTTTTTCCGTTGATCAGTTCGAGCAGAAAACCGAAACCACCGTTCCGGAAACATCGCGACTAGTGCAGCGGGTAGCCCGGCTTCTGCCCTCGCTCAACTTAAATGTGCGGGCTGAGGACAATTTTCAGCGGTTCGTTGACGAATTGCCTTCCCCTGCTCGCGTGCTCGTTGTCGGGGGGCGCACCCGAGGGGAGGGCTCCGACGTTCTGTATGAAAGTCCCTCCATCAAAATTTTCTCTACGGACGTAGCGTTTGGGCCCGAAACTGATTTGATCTGCGATGCACACGACCTGCCGTTTCAAGATGGAGCCTTCGACGGGGTCGTTGCACAGGCGGTTTTGGAACACGTGGCGGATCCGCAACGATGCGTGGGAGAAATGCACCGTGTTCTCGCCCCGAACGGCATTGTTCATGCGGAAACGCCGTTCCTTCAGGCGATGCATATGAAGCCGTACGACTTCACCCGGTTTACGATGGTCGGCTACCGGAGACTCTTCTCAAGTTTTGACGTGGTCGGCATCGGTCCGACCTGCGGGCCCGGGATGGCGCTGGCGTGGGCATATCGGGGCTTCTTGAGGAGCTTCGGCCGATCAGCTGCTACACAAAGAGCCCTGGCTGCCATCGCGCACCTAACGGCATTTCCCCTGAAGTACCTTGACCACTGGCTGATTGATCGTCCCGGCGCCCGGGACGCCGCGTCAGGATACTATTTTACCGGAAGAAAGCGGCAAACGCCTCTCTCCGATGAGGACGTCATCTCCTGGTTCCATTCCTTGTAGACGGCGATTTACACCTCCCCACTTCCATACTTTCACACATTCAGCCTCTTTCCTTCGCCGTCGTCTCGTCCCACTCGTAGCCGGACGTGCTGATCGTGTAGGCGCCATCCTCGCTGGCGGCATCGTCGTGCGGGAGGCTGCCGCGGTGGGAGCGGAGGTAGATGAACGGCGTGTGGTGCAGGAAATTGCTGACGCGGCCGGTGTAGACGTCGGCGTAGCGCTCGACCTGGCGCGCGAACATGCTTTTGTCTTTGCCGGTGCGGAGGAGCGGTCCCCAGTTTTCATTCACGAGACGACTCGATTCCTTTGCTAGAGGAGCAATGCGTTCGTCCAGAGCGACCAGATCATCGCGCAGGCCACTCATCTCGTTCTCGATGACCTCCGGCGGGCGCTGCGAGTTTGGTCCATAGCCGTCGCGTGCCCGCTGAAGTTGCAGGCGGAGGGCGGAGTAGTCTGCCTCCATGCTCTCCTTCTGTCGCATGAGGTCCGTGAGTTCATCCTGCTTATCAGAGAACTCCCGAAACGCCTCGATTTCCCCCTCTAGCTCGCGGACGACGAGCGCCGTGCGCCAGCGAAGGACTTTCTTCGAAATGTTGACGTCGACGAACAGGTGGTCGCCGATGTACAGAATCTCCTCTCCGCGCAGCCCCAGCGTTTCTTCTACGAGCGACGCGTTCCCGCCGACGTAGACGCAGTCCTCCTTCAGCGGCCCCGACTTGTGCTCCCGTAGCAACCCGTCGTCGTTGACGACGCGAAACGCCGGCATGCGGACCGAGAAAAAGTCCGGTTTTCGCGCCCCGACAATCGACAGGTCGAACAGGTCTCGCCACGTCATGCCGTCGGGCAGAAACTCGTTGAATGCGTACTCCAGCATCGGCTGCGCGTAGTCCCACTCGGAGTTCGTGATCAGCAGGAGCTTCTTCCCCGCCCGCTTCTGATCGAGCAGCGCCAGCGGCATCTCCGGATCCAGGTTGACAAAGCGGGATGGCTCGTTGATGATCTCCTGCTTGAGGCGCCCCTCCATATGGGCCTCGTCGAGCGTATGCTGGACCTCCTCGTAAAGGTCGTGATAGCCCATCGAGCCCTCCAGTTCGTCTGCATCCAGCAAGTCGACGAGCTGCATGTACATGCATGCCGACGAGATGCCGAAGAGCGTGTTGATGAAGTGCCAGCGAGCCTCGGACAGGTCGACGAGTGTGCGCTGGTAGAACTCCTTCTGCTGACGATACCCGAGCGGCTCCGTGCCGTGGAAGGTGCGCTTGACATAGCCGAAGCGGTTCGCCTTCACAACATTGCCGTACTCAGTGTCGATCACCAGACCGCGAATGACGAGGTCCGGCTCAAACGTGAGGTGATCGATCGGCCATCCCTTCGCAAGCAGCCCCTCCTTGATAAAGGTGTAGGCCCGCTGCTCCCACTCCCGCATGTGGTAGTGAACGAGCGTATAATCCATGTCATAGCCAATCGCCTGAATCCCTCGGAGGTTGAGGGTCCGGTTGCAAAACAGGCCACGAACGTCGTCAGAAGCGTCCATACAAACAAATTCGATCTAGAAAAAACGATCCCACTCTTTCAGCAGGACCACTGTGTACGACCGCAACGCCGAATGCTTCCCGGTCCGGTTTATTGATTGGATTACGGATTGACAATTACGGATTTAGGATGACCGATTGGGGATTGCTGCGTTGAAACGTTACTGCGTTGGATTTTGAAACGTTGGAACGTTGCACGTTAATACGTTGACACGTTTTACGTTTAGTCGTTGTGCGTTTGGGCGTAGAACGTTGGCACGTCTTACGTCCTCCGGGTGGCGCAGTTGTTTTGACTTGTGGACTATGGCATGTATCCGGTGATCGGAGATCACACCCACGACAGCTTCCGGCGCCAGATCCCCGTCCTTTAGAAGTTCGGCGTCCCGGAAGGCGAAGAGAGCGAGTGCCCGAACGAATCGCTGTCTGAGCGAAGCGAGTTTCGATTCGTTCAGCGAGCAGAACGTAGCCTCCAGCCGAAGTTCTAACCGACGGGCGACTTTTTCCGTCCTGTTTTTGGTCGTTCAAAAACAGGACAAAGAGTGATGGTCGAAGCACCACCCTATGGAAAGAAGAGCCCGATCAAAATCCGAGGAGCTTGACCTTCACCCTCCACCACGCCCAACTTGGACCGTCGATTGCTCCAGATCTGATCGACCTCCCGCCGACTCGCCCGCCCTCCGACCTCCCCGTCCGCATGCACACACCTCTACGGTTCCTGTCCGTCGTCTTTCTTCTGGCCCTCGCGCTGGTGTCAATCATGACACAGCCCGTCAGCGCCCAGACCGACGGCGTGCTGTTCATCGACGGACCGGCACAGCGCTTCCTGGAGCGCCAGAAGACCCTCGGCCGTCTGCCGAACACGTTTGTGTCAAACCGTCCGCTCTCGGCGTACGAGATGCAGGCAGCGCTGGACAGCCTGACGGCAAACTACGGAGACGAGCTATCCGCCGAGGAGGAGCGCTGGGTCGCCCGGCTCCGCAACGAGGAGCCACAGCCGGGAGCCGGCCTCGCGCAGTCGATCTGGGGACGCCTCTACCCAAACGGGCGTGACATGGCAGCCGTGACGGGCGACGGATATGCCCTGCAGGTCAACCCGCTACTCTACGCGAGTGTCGGGCAGGCCCGCTTCTCCGACTCGACGAATGTAACCACCTGGCGCAACACGCGGGGCGTCCGCGCCTCCGGCCACATCGGCCCGATCTTCTTCGAAAGCCGCCTGACTGAGAACCAGGAGCGCCCGTCCCAGGTGCAGTTTGTATCGCAGGGGGACGGACGGATTTTAGACGAGGCAGCGCAGGGTACAGCGCCTGGGCTTGGAAATGTACTGCTGCAGGATCAAGAAGTGTACGATTATTTTACGGCGACTGGAGTCGTAGGCTTCCGCTCCCGGTTTTTTGAAGTGCGGTTCGGTAGAGACCAAAATAGCTGGGGCTTCGGTCGAGAGAGCCTGAATGTCTCTGATGCCGCGTCTGCTTACGATCAGTTGCAGATCCGGACGAATGTCTGGCGTCTGGAATACACGAATCTCTTCGCGCGATACACGGAGCTAAACCGCATACGTACCCCGCAGCGGGGCGGCAATACAGCGTATCCGAGCCGATATGGTGCGCATCACCGACTGGCCATGCACGTCACCGATCGGTTTCAACTCGAGGTGTTCGAGTCGATCCGGTTCGCTCCGCAGACCGATTCGATCGTCAATCGCTCCAACTTTGAGCTCGGCTATTTAAACCCGGTTATCTTCTATCGTGCCGTGGAACGCGACATCGGAAGCCCGGACAATGCGATGCTCGGTATTGGCGGATCGTGGATAGCTATCGACGGCGCTCGCTTCTACGGTCAGTTTCTGCTGGATGAGCTCCGCGTGAGCGAGATCGGCAGCGGCTGGTGGGGTAACAAGTGGGGATGGATCCTCGGCGCAGACATAGCTGGCGTCGGCTCCGATCACCTGTCGCTACAGGCAGAGGTCGCTCGGCTCCGACCGTTTCTCTACAACCACTTCTACACGCCGAACGCCTACGTCCACTACCGCGACCCGCTCGGCCACCCTGCCGGGCCGAATGCGTACGACGTGACGCTGTCCGCCCAGTTCGACCCGCCGAGCCGCTGGCAGGCCGGGCTGACAACGCGGTGGACGCAACGCGGTCGCAACCCTGCGGGTGAGAACATCGGAGCCGATCCAACATTGTCGAGCCGAACCCGGAGTCGAGGGTATGTTGACATGCTCTCCGGCGTGCTAGAGACACAGTGGACGGTGGATGCACATGCCGGAGCGGAGATTCTACCGCAGCTGTTTGTGGAAGCGGCTCTTCGGGTGGAGTCGACGGATGACGAGGTGCTCGGGACGACGCGTATTGTTCAGCCCTACGTGCTCCTTCGATGGGGACTGCCGTTCGATGCTCCGGGTCTTCGATAGACGGTAAAGACCACCGGGCTACTTATGAGGAGCGCGACGACATGTGGGGCAGATCCGTACGGGAGGCTCCGTCGCCCGATGACAGTGAGGCATTGCCGCTTTCGGGATGCGGGTCAAGCGAGACCGAGAAATAGCGGCACGTCACCCCATGTGCGATGCATTCACGCTGGATGATCTCTTTCTCCTCAGATGAGAGGTTGGGGGCCGTGACGATCACCTCGTCAATGTCGTACTGAGTGCAGGTCTCCGGCAGGTGATCGAGCGTGCCGAGGATGCTGAGTCCCTGCGTGTGTAGGCCCTGCTGGTCGGGTTCATCCGAGAGGAAACCGACGATTGTGCGATCGATCTCGGTGTCCGGCTGGCGGAAATACCGCACGGCAAGAAGGGCTGTTGGATCATTACCGTAGATGACCGCGCGCGGGCCTTCTGTCCGATGCGACGCGAAGTACTGCCGTAGACCACGGAAGCCAAACCGGAGGAGTCCGATGGCACCGGTTGTAAGCATCCAGTCGATTACGACCACAGCGGGGGCAATCGTATTAGCACCAAAAGCGATGATCAGGCCAAGATACGTGATCAGCGATGCCAGTGTTGAAGCGCCCACGAGTCGCACCAACTCCGGGGTGCCTGCATGCCGCCAGATGCCATGGTAGAGATTTGCGATGTAGAAAATGGCGATTTTGAGACCGATCACCGCCGGCAGGGCGGTAAGCATTACTTCATAGACGTCTCCGGGTGGGGTTGCGCCGAAGCGAAGGTGATGCGCCGCGATAAACGTGGCAGCTACCAGAAGTAAATCAGCAACGGTGCCGACGAAAGATTTCCAACCGGCTCCACCGAACATGGCGCGCATAACCGCACCGAACCGCTGAGTAAAGACAGGTTCGGGTTGTCCGGTCGTCTTTGGGTGGGCGGACCAGAGATACATACCGAACCCAACGAGCCCCACGATAGCCAGGAGCGCAAGGGCGTAAAACAGAGAAGCCGTAGATTGATAGACCGCGAGTGTCGAGAGGCCGAAGATGGCGCTCACGGTATACAACAGCAGGACCGTTCGCCGCTCCGAGAGACCAAGCGTGACCAGGCGATGCATCGTATGGTCTGTCCCGCCCTGCGTGACCGGCACGCCATTTAAGATACGTGTGATCGTCACGAACGTCGTGTCGAAGATCGGAACGGCGAGCACGACAATCGGGACGAGCGTTGCCGCAAACGGTCCGCCTTTTCCTTGAACTGTCAGCGCGAGCGTCGCGAGCGTGAAACCCAAAAACATGCTCCCGCAATCGCCCATGAAGATGCGGGCCGGCTGGAAGTTGAAGATCAGGAATCCGGCAGCGGCTCCAGCAACTGCTCCAGCAACGACAGCGACCTGTGTGATGCCGATCATCCACGCGACGAGCCCGATAATGGACGCCGCGATCGCGGCGAGACCGGCTGCAAGACCATCCATCCCGTCGATCAGGTTAACCGCATTCGTGACGCCAATCACCCAGAGAAACGTGAGAGGTACCGACAGCCAGAACGGGCCGCCGCGCCAGAATGCGAACCCTGCATAGAGTAGAAGGACCGTCGCCAGAATCTGGACGACGAGTTTGGCTTCCGGACGAATGTCATACAGGTCATCCGCCAGCCCGGCAAAAAACACGAGTCCACCGGCTAGCCAGACAGGCCACGAATAAAACTCGTACGCTCCGGAGAGGGTAACGGCAACAACGCTGGATCCGAAGATGGCGATGCCGCCCATGAGAGCGACCGGACGGTCGTGCCAGCGGTCCTCCTGAGGAAACGCGACCCAGCCCAACTGCTTCGCGAGGCGAATGACGAGCGGCGTCAGAAGCATCATGCACAAAATACCAATGCCTACCGTGACGGCAATCATCCAGCTTTCGGGCGTCGAGTCCAAAGCTGGAAGGAAGGCAAAGAGACTACCCGTCACGTCGTATCCCATCGATGTAAGTGACGCCGAAGCGCGTTCCATGTACAGTACTGCTCGCAACGGAGCGGGAAGGATGAACAGACCAGATCAACACCGGCCCGCAAGTGCTCATCGAGATGTTTAACTTCTCTTGTAGCCCATAAACCTATTGGGCGCGACGGTCAAAAAAATGATGCTGATGTAAAGACTGTTTACCGAAATCGCTTCCAGGGCGCTGATGCCCCCATATTGCTACGAAAGACATAGGCCGACGGGCACAGGATGACCCGTAGTGCACCGAAAATGATGCACTGTAATGTCAGAAACGACCGAGGTCGTTCACCAAAAGCGGGAGCAGGGGACGATTCCGTTCGACGTCTCGTTACAAAATGTCTGCGTCAAAAATAATGCCGCCGCGGAATAGATAGGTTGGCCTGGACCGACGATTGTTCTCCAATGGCAGAAGAAGACCGGACTCTATGGTTTACGGCTCGATCGACGCCGGGAGTGCGCGAATAGACGGGACGCGTTCGCGACTCGCAACGGATCGGAGAATCCGGTCGAACGCATCGACGGCGCGATCGAATCCATCCTCGACGGCCGAACGAGCACGACGGCCCGCTGACTCGATATCGGGACGGCCGTACCATGAGCGGATCGCATTGGCCAGCCGTGTGCCGGTGGGGTGGGCAAGGGCGGTCCCGCAGTCATGCTCCTCGACGAGGCGTGCCGCTTCACTGCCCGTGGGACCAAGAAACAGCGCCGGACGCCCAGCGGAGAGCGCGCCGTACATCTTGCTCGGCACGACCAGTCCTTCTGCCTCTTCTTCCATCGTCACGAGGTGCAGGTCGGCGGCACTCAAGCTCTGGTCCAGTTCCTCGTACGGCTGGAACGGGAGAAAAGTGACGTTACCGAGTCCGCGCCGCTCCGTTTGCTGCTGGAGGTCGGATTTCCGCGGCCCTTCTCCCACGAATACGAACTGGATGTCATCGTGAGTCGCAAGAAGCTCGTCGGCCGCATCGAGGACCGCGTCGAACGGATGCGCGAGACCCATATTACCCGAGTACATCACCACGAACTTGCCCTGCAGGTCATGCTGCCCGCGGAACGGGTTGTCCTCATGCGGCACCGGATGGACGGACGACGGTGGCCAGTTGGGCACGATCGAAATATCGTTTGCGGCGAGTCCACGTGCCACGATTCGCTCCTTCATGCACCGTCCGACGGCCACGACGTGATCGTGAGTCTCGAGCGAGGAGGTCGAGACGCGGCGCAGGAGGCGGGCCAGTGAGCCGTTTTCCGGAATGACACCGAGCGCCTCCGCGATCTCCGGATATAGATCCTGTGCCCAGTGCACGGCCGGCACGCCCGTGATCTTGTGAACGAGCGCGCCGAGAACGAGCTGGAGCGGCGGATCCGTCTTCGTCACGAGAACGTCCGGGCGCGGAAGGCGAAGCACCCGCGTGAGCATCGCCGGATAGTGCGACAGGTACGCCAACGCCCGCTTCCACGTGCTGGCCCTCGTAAACCGCAGCGCCCCTACCCGCTCGACGCGAACGCCGGCCTCCGTGACCTCCGACTCCGGCGCCCCGTCTGCCGGGCCCGTCACGACCGTAACGTCCCACCCGCGATCAACCAGAGCCACGGCCATTTCCGCCAGCACCGCACCCGTGGCGCCGGGGGCTGGAGGATAGACGCGATTCGTGAAGAGAACAGACGGCATTTGTGGGGTTTGAGGTTTGGGGTGTGAGGGAAGGGGTAAGCGCGAACGGGAGAGAGGGCGCGGGCGATAGGGGAATGGGGGATTTGTGGGAGCCGTATATCCCGGAGGATTAGAGGTCGAGAGTTCGCTCGCAGGAATATGAGATCAGTAATGCGTTATCTCAATCCTCCGTACGTTTCGCAATTCGCACTGCCTTGTCCAATCCACAATCCACGATTGACAATCAACGACCCGCTATTAACATATCCGAACCCTACAGGGACCGTACGACCCGTGCGGGGTTACCGGCTACGATGGTTCGGGGAGGCACGTCTTGAGAGACAACGCTACCGGCACCGACGACGCTGCCGTCTCCGATCGTGACGCCCTTCAGGATGATGCTGTTCATTCCAATGAAAACATCGTCCCCGATAGAGATCGGGCGAGATGCCCCTGCGTTGATATTTCTCCGGCGTTCGTCGGGGTCGAGTGGGTGGAAGTCGGTATCAACGATTTGAGCGTTTCCTCCAGCAAGTACGCGGTCACCGATGGTAACTTTTGTTTCGGCGACCACGACGGCCCCGGTAAACCCGCACTCATCGCCAATAGTGATCTCTGCGGACGCACTCCGTGTGGATAGCACGACGGGATGCGTCGGGGCCAACGGGTTTGAGTCTGTCCATGAGCGAAGGACCAGATCTCTCCCCGCCTTTAATGTGCTTCCGCGATGGCGCTGAATAATCGGACGACCAAAGATGCGCCAGTTCGAGCCCCACTCGATCCCGTGCCAGGCGAATTGCATACGGATGACGGGCCATGCGAGGCGACGACGTAGCTCGAGACGGGCAAGCCATGGCATGTCGCGAGCTTTCTGCACTGCCGACGGTCTACTCATGGTTATGAATTCGCGTGTAGAGAAGACATGCTGATCCAGCGCTCGTAGAGACGTGTTGCATCTGACAAACGTGCTTTAACGGTCGGGTTTGAATCAGCCTGACGTTCAAAAGCGGATCGAACGCCCTCTTTGATCGCAGATCTTTGCTTACTGGGACCAGCATGATATCCACGCTCCTGATGAAGCGCCGCCACGTTCTCTGAGGTGTGCTCGAACAAATCGAAGTCTGTTCCGAATTCTTTGTTCAGTGCTGCGGTTACAACACCGATGTCTCCAATCACCGTCTCAAACGGTGCAATAACATATCGATCGCGATGACGAAGAAGCGAATCGTAAAATGCAATCCAGGCATTTATCTGAAGAGCAAAAGAGATCGCTGGAGATTCCGCGGCCTGACTGGGTGAAACGTTGCGGGTTTGATGCCTCAATGCCGTTAGTGATGTAATTGCATCGAAAGGGTCTCTGATTAGAATAAGCGTTGGTACACCCAGCTGGCAGGCTCGAATCGCATTCGCGGGGACGTGCGTGTGATGTGCTATTCGAATATTCCCAGTCTGTGCTGCTGAGATTGCGCTTACCGTAAAGCTATTCGCCGATCGAGGAAATCCCTCAACACAGAGATCGGTGTCTTTGTTGACGAGTAGGTCAGAGTGCCTATTCTTGAAGCGATAAATCGGAAAGTACAAACTGGGTCGGGTTCCGAGAAATGTCTTAACACGAAACCGCAATTCTTTTACTCGTCGAGCCAGTATTCGAGACATAGGTTATGCAGAAGAGTCCAAAATAATGGTTCCGGCAGAACGTCGCGAGAATCGTACAGATTCCTCCGCGCTGAATAAAGTTCGATTTGTAGCCTCGGATGCAGCCGAACACGGTTTGCATCTATATCGTAGCACGGACTCGAATATTCCCGTCCACATACAATATATATGCGGATTCTCGCGCTTTACACCGACGCATTCGGAGGGTACGGGGGCATTGCAGCAGCCAATCGTCACTTTCTTCGTGGGCTTTGCGCTTATCCGGGCGTCGAAGAACTCGTCGCTTTGCCGCTGCTTCAACCCGAGCCTATCACTTCGTCGTTACCTGGCTGCCTTGACCATCGGACAGAGGGGATTGGAGGCAAAAGCACATATCTTCGTGCGCTCACGAAGGTTCTTCTGAAAGATCGAGATTTCGATTTGGTCTGGTGCGGACACATTCACCTCACACCGATTGCTCTGGTAGCTAAAGCCCTACTTGGTGCTCCGCTCCTCCTTAATATCCATGGTGTGGACGCCTGGACGCCTACCCATCGTCGCCTTGTAAACTGGAGCGTGCCGCATATAGATCATGTTATCAGTGTTGCCGATGTAACGAAACGGCGGTTTATCAGGTGGAGCGGCGTTTCGCCACAAAATGTGGACGTTCTGCCAAACACAATTGACTTCTCCGGTCTAACTCCGGGACCGAAAAGTGACGAGTTAATCGACCGGTACAATTTGGGCGACGGCCCCGTGTTGATGACGATGGGTCGTTTGGTCGGGCGGGATCGTCGAAAAGGCTTTGATCGGGTACTCGAGGTAATGCCCGAATTGCTGAATGAATATCCCGGCCTGACGTACTTAATCGCAGGCAAAGGCCCGGACCGAGAGCGGCTGGAACAGAAAGCGACCGATCTTGGCGTTCGCGATCGTGTTGTTTTTGCCGGATACGTACCAGAATCGGAGAAGGCAGAGCACTTTCGACTGGCGGATGCATACGTGATGCCAAGCGAAGGCGAAGGATTCGGTCTGGTTATACTCGAAGCTCTCGCCTGTGGCGTCCCGGCAATCGGTAGCACGTCCGATGGGACGTCCGAGGCACTGCAGCATGGACGGTTCGGTTCGGTTGTCGATCCGGCCGATCAGGATGCATTGATGTCGGCAATTCGCTCCACTCTCGATGCAAATACATCGGTTGAGTCGGCCGCTGTTCGTTCTTATTACGGTAAAGAGGCTTACCGAGAGCGACAGCACGCGCTTCTGGACAAAATCCTAGAACCAGACTCGACATGAGAGTGGCTAATGACGACTGCGTACGGGTTGATCTCCTACGAAATCGCTTCGTACATCGCTTTTAACTGTTTGCCAATTTGCTCAAGTGAAAATTGGTCTGCCACGATGGTTGGTGCTCGTTTAGCACGATCTGAAAGCCACTTAGGATCGTCAAGCGCGGTAGTCAGGGCGGAGCTAATCGCGGGTGTCTCGCGAGGCACGACCTTGCCGAGGTCGTTTGCAGTTACGAAGGCATCTAGCTGGACCGCGTCTGATATGACCACGGGCAGACCGGCAGCCAGCGCTTCCAGGACAGCTACCCCAAAGTTTTCCTGGTGAGAGGGCAGGACGAAGAGCCAACTCGTTTTGAGAAGGCGAGCCTTGTCCTCTCCGGTCACGAACCCCGGGAACGATACGCTGTGCTCAATTCCGAGGTCTCTGACCCTGGCATGTAGCATGTCGACGTATTCGTCCTCTCCGGATCCCGCGATAATCAATTCTGCTCGTGGGTGCTCTTGCGAAACGTTTTGCCACGCTTCGAGCAGGCCCAGGACGTTTTTCTTCGGGTGGAGACGTGACATGAACAGCACTGTCGGGTGCTTGGTCTTGTCATCTTGATCTATTTCTTCGATGTCCCCACGCCAAGGAGGTGGAATGACGTGAGATCGCCCAGTCATAGAAAGATTATGTCGCTTTGCCTCTTCCCGCTCGGCTTCGGTTGTGAAATGAATGGTGTTGGCCTGCAGGAGGGCGGGACGATCCAGTAGACGGAAGTATAGATTCTTGAGTTTCGAACGCCTTGAGAACGTGTATTTGGATAAGGTTCCAAACGGCCGCATGACGAGCGGCATGTCACGTGCAGCTGCGATTCGCGCCGATATGCTACTGATCGGGTTGAATAACCCGTGCACATGCACGGCATCGAAGCGGTGGCCATTTATGACAAGCCACGTCCATAGTCCTGGTGCGACCACCCATGCGTGGCGCCCCAGCGAAGTGAATTCGTGTAGGGTGGCGGATGGAGGGAGAGCATTGACAAGCCACTCGCGATCTTCGTTGCCCACACCGGGCGCAGCGATGTGGGCCGTGATTCCCTGCGTCGACGCGGCCGAGACATAGCCGATCAGAGATTCGGTGGGTCCGCCAAATGCCCGCGAGACATTGGGCATCACGTGGAGAACAGTCATGAGGGGACGTGCGAATCCATAAGCAGGTCAGTGAGGTGGGCGGTCACGCGCTGCCGGTATCGTTCCCAGGAGTAGGGTTGTGCATCCCGTCGGGCCTTCGGGGCCATGGAGGCGACATCGTCGCGATGATGAATGCACCAGGTCATTCGGTCAACCCAGGCGTCTGTGTCTTCGGCCGGAAGGATCCATCCGGACTCGTTCTCCGATATTGCCTGTTTTGCTCCTGTCTGCTCACTCACCATGGCCGGACAACCCGTGGCGAGGGCCTCGACGACGACCATCCCGAAGGAGTCGTGCCGGGAAGGCAGGACGAGAGCATCTGCCCGTTGAAATCTTTGGGCCAGTTCCTCATGCGTCAGGCGCCCTAATCGTTCGAGAGATGGGGCCTGATTCCACGGGATGTTCGGGTCTTCGCCTCCAGCAACCCATATCTGGTGGTTAATTCCCTGCTGGTCGAGCCGCCGGGAGGCTTCGATCAACGTATCGATCCCTTTGCGGAGCCCGGCATGCCCTGCAAAGATGAACGTGAAGGGATCATGGGAATGCTTTTCTTGGGCTCCCTCCGTGGAGTGTGAGAATCGCTCAAGATCGCAGCCTACAGGGATGGCGGCGACCCGGACTGGATCAAAGCCGGCGTCGATATAACTTTGTCGGGCAAGCTCGGATACGGTGAGGACGTAATCAGCCTGCTCGATTTCGGCGTCCTTGTGCTCGGTGATGCGCCTGTGTACCGCATCCGACTCCGGATAGTCGTAGTGGCGGTCCTGCCACGCATGGTGAAAGCTGGCCGCGTCCAGAATGGTCGCCATATCTTGACGGTGAGCTGCCCGAAACGTATGCAGGGCAGCATTCTCATAGCATATAACGGCACCAACGTCGTTCAGGCTGCTCACGCGGTTAGCACACCACCGGTCGAACCAACGCATGCTGCGGTGCATCCAGTCGACGGTGTGTGCGTGCGGAAGAAGCTTTGCAACTCGCCGAACGACGGGGGCGACGACGTTGTGTCGAACGGCTTCATCCGGTAGCGGAAGCAGAGAATGCTTCTCCAGAAGGCGGCTCAACGGTTGCAGCCAGGACCGGGGTGTGAGCGGACGTGCCGGTACACCGGTCCAGTACCCGGCCAGTTGATTCTCGTTGTGCAACGCGAGAGCCAACTGGTGCGAATGCTGACGGTTTGGGTGTGTGACGAGGAAAGGCACCTACTATCTAGCCGGTTTTTGAGGACGGTGATGCCGGAGGTAGACTTCTTGTTTGCTCCAGAGCCATACCGCAATCCCAGCGCAAAGCCAGTAAATGGCTCCATTTATATGGTTGAAGACAATCATTCCGGATACGACGGGTAGAAGGACGACGCTGAATGTCAACACCGCCAGTAACGTATGCCAGGCATTGTTCGCACGCTTGAGGGCCTGCCATGCAAGCCAGGCGAGGATCACTTTCAGAAACAGGTAAAGGAGTCCGCCCACAATGCCTAATTCGACAATCACGCGGCCAAATTCTCCTTCATAGTATACACCCGGAATATCGATGCGTCCGCCCGGGGCCAGCGCTCCGGCTCCTTGATGGGTCGCCCCCGTTCCGTAGCCGAAGAGCCCGCCTACGGACAATTTTTTAGCCGGGTCGGTCAGCATCGACGTAATGCGCGTATCACGGTCGCTGGCTGTTGTTGCTCGCTCCTCCAGATTGATCCATCCCTCGGATGCCCATGTACTCTGCCCAATTGCGTAGCCTGCAAGGAGGACTAAAATGCTCAAGCCCACCACGGCTGCCCTTCCCCGCCGATCTTTGAATAGAGCGTACAGGACAAAAGGGAGAGGAACGAGCGCGCCGAGGACCACACTTCTTGAGCCATTCATCGGAGCCACAACAATAGCAAGTCCGAGTACAGCCACTCCAACCCATTTATACCAGCGATGCTTGTGGAGAAGTCCTGCCAGCGTGGTAGCAAGACCGAAAAACAGGCTGAAGGTAAGAAAAGCCCCCATCCCTCCTACGTAGCTGAAGGTTCCGGTGATGCGGGGACGGCCAGCTACAGCGGCGAGTTCTTGGTCGTCCCGTACATACTGATTGATCCAGGCGTCGAGGGGCTGATTGTACTGGTACATCCCGAGTAGCAGTACGGGGACGATGATGCACAATGCAATTGCGATGATCCACCGCTCGGGTCGTCGAACATGCTCCATGGCTACGGGCATGAGCACGAGAAGCAATGAGTACAGCAGGTAACTGCGAACGCCTACCGCACTCCCGATGACGGTCGGAAAGTTGAAGTTGAACGCCTGTGCAATCACGACAATAGCGAAGAGCCCCCAGACGGAGGGAAGAACCGTACGCTTGATCGGAGTCGGCAGTCGAAAGTCGCTCCACGTCCCGAATAACACAACGGCTCCAATCAGTGCTACATCTTTAGCTACATATAGAGGCGTCGAGAGTCCGGGTAGCCACCATTTGCGGAGCGCACCCTGGAGAATGATTAAGACGGAAAACAGCCCAAGCATCCACATCCATCCCGGCACGGATCGGAATCCCGTACGTGTATACGATCGATGTTGCCTCGATCGATTATATGTAGCGCGGGACTCCGGCATCCTGATGGGTTATCGTCGGATGGCATTCATGCCACGGGCAAAGAAGAGGTGACGAATGTATGCCCGGCGGGAGGGGTTGATCCTCCTACCAAAGGCGTACGCACCGCAAGCGATACGCCAGGTGCACGAAGGCACCAGGATTTGCGGATAACTACATTTTTCTACGGAAGGGGCAGCTTCTACTCCCTGTCTAGTCCGGGGCGAACGTAGCAGAAAGTACAGAGAGGCGTCTGCACGGTTTTATCTCTACCCGCATACAGCTTGCGAAAACACATCTAGATATTGATCGGCAATCGTGTCGATATGAAAGTGCCGGAGGTGTTCCTGGCGATGCGAAAGAAGCTGACTTCGATTCGCCGCGGCGTGGTGAATGGCTTCCGCGAATGTGCCCGAATCATTCGGAGAAACCAGAACGCCGCAGGGGCCGACAGCTTCCGGAAGACCACCAGTATCTGCGGCGACAATAGCACACCCTGCTGCGATGCCTTCGAGTGCAACAATACCGAATGGCTCGTATCGGGATGGGATGAGTTGAATCGCTGCGGCCTGAGCGAGAGGTGCGAGATCTTGATGATCAACCCAGCCGTGGAAGGTTACGCGATCTGCGATTTTCAGCCGGTGAGCGAGTTCCTCCAGAGCATCGCGCTCCGGACCTTCGCCACATATGTCGAGAATGTACCGCTCGTCGAGTTCGGCTATAGCACGCAAAGCGATATCAGCCCCTTTTACGGACACCAGCCGTCCAACAAATAATAGGCGATGGGATTCGACATCCTGACCCGAGTCTGAGAAGCTGGGTTCGAATGGGTTGTGAATGACGCTGGTTTGGTCGCGGGGGAGGTCGTTAGCTACTGCTTCGCTGACCGCGATATTCTCGGAAAATCGTGAAGCAACTCGCTTCATTCCGTTTCGAACACCAATCGTCGAACCCTTCAGTGGAAGCATATTATGGTGAATGACCACCATAGGGGTTTGTGTTATCCATCCGAGCGGTAGGGTTTTCAGGGAGATGCCACTCTGAACGTATACGTCAGCATTGGATAGCAGGCGCAACCGCGTTGACAAAGAGGGAAGACGATACACCTCGCACGCTCTCACCTCCTCGGCGGAACCGATCGGGGTTTGCGTCGCAATCTGCACATCGTGTCCACGGCGCACCCAGGCTTCGGCAAGCTGACGAGCAACGGTTTCCATGCCGCCAACGGAGGGGTGGAAGACACGGCTTTCCAGCAGTATGTTCACATCATCTAAGTCCAGTGAGAGAAATCGAGGTCTGTTATCTTTTCAAGACGCTTAATATGAGGGGTGTACACCTCGCTGAGGTGCGATTGAACAGAATCCGAGATGGTGGGGCGCTCCTGGGTAGAGGTGAGGGCGCGTACGCGCGACCGCAATGTATCAGTAAAGACAGGAAATCTGGATTCTACCTTGTCCTTAACAGGGCGCCAGAGAGCGCGTGCAACCCTGTACAGTCCTCGCTTCTCGATGTAGCGAGTTTGGTTGTATTGCGGATACTCATCAACCGTCTTATCGGGATCAACACGAATAAAGCGTGCCACGTCTTTTAAGACGGACTGAGTAGATTTCCGTAGATCTCGACTGAGCAAAATGAGAATCTGCTCTCGATCGAACCGCTCCGTGAATCGTTTGAGCTGCTCATCATAGAAGCCCATTTCAATAATGTCACGCTCGGCCGTCGTTTGAGGTTCGTGCACTACCTCTTCAAAGGTGCGGTGGGGTTCTATGAGTCCGCAGCGGAGGTCATAGTAATACTGGGAAAACGCCCTTGAAACGGGATCTCGAAGAACGAAGATGAGCCGGGCATTTGGCAGTGTATCGTGAATACGTCGTGCTGCACGTGGGGCATACATATTCCAGACGGATGCCTCGCCCACAGCTGTCTCTCCATCATAGTGCTCGTAATGAGCAGAAAGCCACTCAATCCCTTTCTCGTAGTGGTCACGAAAATAGTTCGTTTCCTTCGGGTGGCTGATAATTACGTCCGGGTGCTCGCGAAGATAATTCGCTAAGGCCGTCGTTCCCGCTTTCTTGGCACCGCAGATGAGAAATGTCGGACGTATGGTCTTCATCAGCGTGCAACGGATTGAATGATTTGAAGGAACGTACGGGCAGCGACCTGCGAAGAGGCCTGTTCTTCATACCAGAATCGAGCGTTATTCGCTACTCGTGCCGCTTCATTCCGTGGAATACGTTTTCTGTTTTCTTTCAGCCGGATGAAGTGCTCATCTTCTTGTATCACGGCCGTTGGCTTTGCTTCCGACAGCACCAGAGGCAGAACGCCATGAGCGATGTAGCTGCTCCAGATGCCCGACTTGGTGAGATAATCCGCGGGATACGAGAGAAGTCCGGCGCGTGCCTGTTTGAACAGAGATCCGATTTCGTCTACGGTAGCAATGCCACGTTCCTGAACTGCGATATCTCCTATTTGGTCAGGGGCTGCACCGGGCGGACCGATATCAATGACGAGCTTCACCCCCAGGGACTGTAACTGCAGGACGCGAGCTTTGTCGAGGTGTTTGTAGAGCCTCTCTTTCTTGTTTCGTCCACCGAACACGACTGCATACGAACTCCGCGCTCCCCAATCTGGTACGGAGTCCGGTTCACCCACGTTGGAAAATACGGGTTGAACGTGTACAGGTATTTCAGACCGGGTGTGTCGGCGAAGCCAGGTTGCAGAGCCGAACCGGTTCGTGATGACAGCTTGACTGACTTGGGCCAAACGGGCGGCGATGTATCGTTGGATAGGGGAAAGCCAAAAGGCGCTCGTCCAGGGCGGTCCCGAAGCGTACAACTCATGAAACATCGTAACGATAGGAATCCCTGTCTGAGAGGCAGCACTCAACCCTTTCAATAGCCAGTACGGGGCGCCGCGTTTTGCATATCCATACCCAGAGTACTCGAGCAAGAGCAGATTAGGCCCCGCTGTGGTTTGCGAACTCTTCCATATACTTTTCTCCAGCTGTGAAGAGCTCTTACATCCAGCAATGTCGATTACATGAAACTCTGTTTCCGGCGCTGATTCGTTATACGTTCCGGCTCGGATGAGCACGGGAACGACAACGCCACGCGATTTTGCTACCAGCCGTTTTGAAAGAAGAGTTGTATAGTCTGCAATTCCGCCTACGGTCGGGGGTAATTCGGGCGCGATATGGATTAGCCGCAAGGATGTCATCAGTTACTTGGCAGCAAGTCTATCGCATTTGATATGTTTGAACGAACATCTTTTTGAATACGACTGTTTTTGTCTCTTGATACGGTAAAGCCCTCCTTGTTTATGTTGACGTGGCTTCCGCTCGAGATCTGCTGGTACGTTGCACACACATCCTCGGGGATGTCGAGATCTTGTTGGAGGTAATCGCACTTCGGAGCGTAGCTGATCGATATTAATGGAGTTCGAGTTCGTAAGGCAAAGACATGCGCATGATAACGGGAGGCAATGAAGCGCTTGGTCTTCGCAACCGCCCCGAGTACTTTGCTCACTCGATACTGATACGGAAGCATCTGTACCGGAAGGCCTTCGAAAACAAAATTAGCATACTGACTATCCGAATGCGTAAAGGGAATATGCTGAACCTCCCACCCCTTGCGAATGTGAGACTCCACGAGGTCGCGAACTATATTTATGTACGTAGGGCCAAAATTCGAGTCCTCGGAAGGGACAAAATAGGAATCATCTATGCGTTTCATGTTACGGCTAACCACGTTGACGCCGAGCACTGGAGTAGGTCGAGTTGGTTTTTCTTGAGCAGGATTCGTCGGGAGCGCAAAAGCATTGTCAAACGCGAAATGAACATTTTGGAAACCGGCGTTCTTCAGGTACTTCATGTCCTTCCTGTTTCGGCATGAGATGTATTTGCACGCACGCAGGAAGTCCATGCTTTCGGTAGACAGGTCGTCCGAAGACCAAAATGACATACCGAGAAGAGCCACGCGCTCAGGGTAATCCCCAAATTTTTCAGCGAGCAGTTGGATTCTTTTCTCTCGCCCGAGTGCTCCACCCGCTACGATCGTTCCCGTCTTGCCAAAGGGCCATCTTCTTAAACCAAGAGCCCCCTCGCCAAGCAGTTGAAGTCCGGGCCGAAAACCCATCTCGCGGGCGACTCCCGCTATGGAGCGACTTAAAGCCATATCCCCGACATTCTCGCGGTGTACGGAGCCTACAACTGCGATATCAGGAGGGCGAACATGCTGGGACAAAAGGTCTCTAAGAACCGGAAATTTCCGAATGTAGTAGGAGATCACGCGGATTCCAATTTAGTAGTATATGCCGCTAATGTCTCTTCTGCAATTTGGTCCCATTTGAACCTCTGTGCTCGACTTAGAGCTTCTTGTTTGAGACGGGATAGAGTCTGCCGGTCATGCAGCAAGCGTGTTGCAGAATCAGCTAGCCCCTTCCAGTCGCCGCGCTCGCTGAGCCATTCACCCGGTAGCATTTCGGGAGGGCCGGGGCTGTGATAGGCAAACACCGGAAGCCCTGCGGCCAACATTTCGAGGACACCAAAAGGGAAACCCTCATACCGTGAAGGGAAGATACCAAGGGTACTACCCAAAAGCAGCTCCGGAAGGGTATCTGGGTCGTATCTGGGAACCACTTCGACGCGACTCTGGACTCGTGGGGCAAAGTGAGATAGCACCTCGCGCTCGCTTACAAACAGTCCTCGGGTTCCGAGCAAGCGCATCTTCACTTCAGGATGTTCGGATAATACTTGATCGACGATTCGAGGGATATCAGTCGCGCCACCTTTCCGAAAATCAAATGTACCCACGAAGGTGATAGTGGGGGTGCCTGTCGAATTGCCAGCCACTCTAACTAGTTGGTTCCGTCGTTCATCTGTTAAGCCGAAGGGAAGTTTAGTAATGTTGGACTTAGAGATCCCCTCTCGCACAAGCGCGTCAACATCGTGCTGATTGCTGACAATGATAAGGTCAGCGGCACGTAATTCTATATTTACACGTCTTACTCGATCTTGTCGAGCCTTTTGACTGAGTTCGTAGCGTACGGCGGTCCCGACATGCTTTTTCAGAACGGAAATATAGTCTTTTAACACGAGTCGGGAGTCGTCGAAGTCCCCTGCAATATGTCGCATGACGTTACGAAAGATGTTCGTAAGTCCTCTCCATACTGGCCATCTGATGTCTCGGGCATGGTGGGCTAGTAGTACCGATCGACTCACTAATATGACGTCAGAAGCGAAATCAGAACGCGGGTACGGCAAATGCGAATGCTCGTACTCAATCACGTCGAACTCATGTGCATGAGCGTTGATGTAGTCTTTTAGACACTTCTGGTAGTAGGGCGCTTGCTGCTTTTTGGGTATTCTACCGATATCTGGGGCGACATCGTCTTTGCCGACCACGGTACACTGACAACCAGCTTTTTCCAGCGCTCCTGAAAGCTCTACATAAACCTTTGGCTTCCCAAGTTCGGACGTAATCGATTCGGGGACACAAAATAAAACGCGCAAAACAGTATTCAGTCCAGTATAGAGTAGTATATATCTTCGACCCGGTCAATCACGCGGTCCCAATCATAGACTTCCTCCGCAATTTTCCGGTTGTAGGCCCCCATTCTCTCTCGTTTCTCTTCCGACCCGAGGAGGTCAAGTAGAGCCTCGGAGAGGGCCTCGGTGTTCCTGGGTGGAACTTGATGTCCGCCCTCGTCGGGGACGAGATGTTGCAGGCCCCCGGCTTTGGTCGCTACGACCGGCTTGCCCGTTGCCATGGCTTCCAGTGCACTAAGCCCGAACGGCTCTCCGTGGGACGGCATACAGAAGATGTCACATTCGCGGATTCTGTCCGGGACATCGTCGCGTTCAATGTGTCCGAGAAGCTTGATTCTGTCGGAATAAGGCATTGAAGCGACTTTCTTCTTCACCTCCCTTTCGGCCGGCCCGCTACCGGCGATGTGTATCACGGAGGACGGTTCTTGCCTCAATACTTCAGGAAGGGCATCAAGCAACGTGAAAATTCCTTTCTCTTCGTGCAGTCGTGCCAGGAATAAAATGACCTCTCCGGTTTGGCTTTTGCTGTCTTCCGTAAATCGGCCCACATCAATGCCGTAAGGGATGATCTTTGTTCGAGCCCGGAAAGACCGTGGACTGTGCAGGCGGCTGCGTGCCGCCTCCGTGGATAATAACAGGGCATCCGCCCGCCGTTGTTGGATACGGTCTGCCGCTTTCATTATTGCGCCGGCTCCACGTTCGAGGAGTGAAGACGGTTGTTTTGTCGGTTGAGAGGGCCAGCTGGGTACGTAAAGCCCGAGTACCAGAGGTACGTCATCGCGCGACAGCAGTGCACTCAGGCCCGGTCGAACCGGATTGAGCTGGTGGATAACGTCTACCTTGGAATCACGGGCGACGCGTCGGTATACGTTACGAACGCGGAGTGCATATTCCACGTGCCGGAGACTATCTGCGGGCGTTTGTTTCTTGATGTCGTGGAAGGTCACCGACGGAGGTAGAGGGCCCCGAATGTTGGTCCCTTGTACGCATACGTGCAGACGATGACCACGATGAGCCAGCCGGGTAATGAATTCGAATGCTGCTAATCCATCCCCGTGAGGGTCGCAGTCCGTGAGATGGTACGACGGATGCGAAACGAAAATTGAAAGTGATCCTCTAGTCACTCGACTGCTGTCTAAGCTCAAATCTTATTCTCTTGAATACTGCGGTACATCGACATATAATCCTCTTTGAGAACTTGCCAGTCGAACATCTGCCTCGCTCTCTGCTGATTGACCTGTGAGGTGTCTCGCTGTAAAGATGGGTCGTTCGCAAACACTTTGATTCTGTCGGCGAGGGCAGATGGCTGGTCCATCTCTACGAGTCCAGGGTTGTCCTCGCCGAGAATCCAATTTGTATTTCCGGTGGGATGAGCAAGAACGGGACGTTGTGATGCCATTGCCTCAATGTATACGCGGCCAAATCCTTCATGAAGACTGGAGAGCACGAAGAGATCAGCTGCACGATAGACGGCGGGCATCCGGTCATAGCTGAACGTGTCAAAGCGAAAGCCATCTGCACATAATTTCTCTTCGGCGAGTTGCTCGACGACTCGGGTCTCAGGCCCCTCTTTCTGTCCTACCATCCACAAAAAGTACTCCGATTCATCCAGGCGGGCAACCTCTTCCACCAACCAGTCCATTCGTTTGTGGTGGGTGTTGATAGCGCCTACTGATAGAAGAATCGTTCGGTCCTTCGGAAGATCGAATTGCTCTCGCAACTCTGGGGAAGGTGCAACGCGCTCAGCATCGAAGATGGATGTATCTAGGCCATAGGGGACCAAAAATAATCGCTCCTTCGGGTATCCTGCTTCAAGCGCCTGCCGCCGTTGCATTGGGGTAAGCACCTGAACGTAGTCGAATCGCATGTAATGCTCGGGTGCAACCGGTCCCCCATTCGAAAACAGAAGGGTGAAGTCGCCGCCGAACTGCTGTCGCAGTTTGTATAGTAAACGAGCAGGGACACTCTCACTGAAGTGAATAATCGGCCTTTCTTGCTGATAGGCGGCCTTGATAAGTGGGAGGCTGAAGGCCAGGTTCTCGATTAGATATCGGCGCCCGAGCGGTACCTCATACGGCAGTAGATTATACACCGATGCATTTCGGCGCGGTGCCCGCACGACTCGACTTCCGTCTACAATGTCATCGCCCTGCCCCTGAAAGAGCGTAACAGCAAGCTCAGGCGCTTCATGGACGGCCTCGTACAACTCGCGCGTGAAGGTTTCCAGTCCCCGGTTGATGTATCCGAGACCGGGGGAGTAGAGGATGAGATCCACTGTTTTCATTTATATACACCAGACTTAAAATTCATGAGACCAGACTTAAGACCTGTCGATTAAGCTATCACTCATTCCAACCATACCTACAGCGGCCTCCACATTCCTGATCTCGGTTGGACTCATCTCGCTTTTCCAGCCCCAGATTCTATCTTTGGCTTTTTCGTTCGAAGACCGATTTGACGTATGGCTCTCTCGACTGAGGGTCCCTGACTCAATCTGCACCCCGGTATTCATGTGTGAGAACACATCATTCAAATAATCGGCACCTTCCAGGCATAGGCGTTCATAGCTTACAAGCGCTATGTCACTTTCTTCTTTGTGTTGATCGACGTACCACTCTGTAAGCGCCCAGTATCCAGCAACACGAGCCGCATACCCCATTTCGTCAATCTTGTTTATTTCGTCTCCCCACCTCTGAAAAATGTCTCGTCGCCCATCATTTGGACTCAGAAGAAGGTCATGCAATGCAGAGTCTTCCATCCAGTCCGTCCATGCTTGCCGTTTGTAGCTTGCGACAACGGCTCTTGGATCACGACGAACATGCAAGATCGAAGGGTTGAACTCATCAACGATGAGAGGTAAAATCAGCGCTCCCCTAACTAATTTTACTACCACCTGCCGACATAGCGCCTCTTGAATCCGATAATTGAGGCGAGCCATCCGGCTGTCTGTTTCTTCACCTCTCTTTTTGCTTTCACGCACCATTCGGACAAAGTGACTGGGAAGCGCACCAACCAGCATATTCTCGAGGTGGAGGCGCAAACCGGGAAACTCGTCCAGAATGTTAGCACAATACGGCATTACGCCGTCTGGTTTCACCCTTTTGCTGAATGTCGATGCCGGATAACGCTTCTGAAATGCTTGCTCATAGGATCCGATGTGAGGAAGAAGCGGCTCGAAGAGTGATTTCGCACCCAAAGAGTTAGCAACAGACTGCAACAACCATGTCGTTCCACTCCGCCAAAACCCGCTGATTACAATCGCATCATTAGGGTTGAGGGTTGCCCCGATGGCTGCATCAACAAGCCATTCGGGATATCGAAGCAACGCTGCTAACGGTTCTTCTCTTAGTATGTAGTTCACACTTCGAATCAACTTACTCATCAATCACATACCCGTACTCTTTTACATGTATTTTTGAGTCTAAGCATTGATTTGAGGATTTGTACTTGCTGAGTATTTTCCTTGATAAGGCAGGAGTCATCTCGATCTTTTTGCTTCTGAAGGGGTCCGGAATATTAATTTTTGGGTCAATACCCAACTTATAGAAAAGTCTTCCTGGCCGTAGCCACAATGACCTTTCCTTGTAAGGAGCAATTTTCCATTCTGAGTTTGAGAGCGACTTCCTGTTATGTGTCTTACTTTGCCAGTTTATCGTATCCACCTCAATGAACTTTGCTACTTCGCCTATAAAACTCCCTGGATCTGATTTTAGAAGCTCATATGGAATCATTTTAACGTTGTGAGCTGGGATGAACCTTGTGACTTCAGCGAGTAGACTACTATAATCGAGTCGTATTCCTCGTCCCCAGAAGTACTTTTTATTATAGCTTATTTGTTCTTTGATCCATCTCTCAAAGTGGCCTTGGGACGCTTGTTTAAATTTTGAACATATCTCTGCATATGCTGAAGCAAGCCACGTATCTTGGCGCCGGATTACGATCAGGACTTTGAGTTCGTCGAATTGCTCTCGCATGACAGACTGGATTTTTTTCAGGTGTACCGCCATCCTCTGAGGATCGTTGCGATGCCACCCGAATGGCCCCTGTTCATCGGAGATAAGCAAATCTCCGCCTTCGCTTGAACTTCGTCCAGCCTCCTTGTTTGCCCGGTTAAAGAATACGTCACCCATCTCGTCCCAGACACCTGTGTTGCTCGCCATGAAACGAGCCAGAGAAGTTGGATCAGTATAGTCTGAGATCAGGCTCCAGTCAGGCTTATTTAGGAAGTAGAGACCCTTCGCATTTGGGAAAACTTCTTTTTGGAGAAAGTTTGATCCAGTCTTATGGAGACCGAGGTGAAGGTAAAGTGTTGATTTTTCGCTACTCATTTTTACTCAGTCTTAGTGATCCAAGAAACATAGTCATCGAGTGCTTTAGGAAAAGAAGTAGTTTACCAAACTCGCCTTCTTTCACCATTAGGCTAATTGACTTAAACCAATAAGAAGAGGCATTTTTATATTCTTTTTTTCTTAAACTATATGAGTACATCCCTGTGAGTAGCATTTTTTTGTGGTGATTATAAATTTCGTGCTTTTTTATTTTTCGAAAATATTTTTTTAATTCTTTTGTCGTTACAAGAAGTCTTTTTTTCATTTGTATCCATGGGAGAGAATTCCAAGACGCCTCTCGATGTTCTCTATATGCTGAAACTTCGACTTCCTGTTGAAATTTCCCCCTTCCGAACTGCCCAATGAACCCAACTAAAAATATATCTTCATTCACACATTTTACTATTGAATCAGGCATCTTTTTAACGATATTTCTAAATAGTAGAGACGCCGTTATTAAAAAAGGGGCCTTCATCAATTCCATTGATGACTGGTCGTGCTTTCTTTTATTCGGGAGTTGGGATTTATTTTTCACTTTCCCACTAGCATCGACCACACAGCCATCATGGTACGATAAAACATAGTCTTTATTTTCTTCAAGTAGGCTGACTTGCTTATGCAGCTTCAACGGATCCGTCCAGTAATCATCCCCCGATAGAATGGCAATGTACTCACCCCGCGCACTGAACGTGTTATACCAGTACTGGAAGAGGTGTGTGGGTCCACCGTGTAAGTGAATGTTGTTCTCCCGGTGATGCAACTGCAACCGGATCAGATCCGGGTATTGCTTGGCGTATTCAATGCAGATCTCTCGCGTGCCGTCTGAGGAGTCATCATCTCCCAATACGATCTCCATTGGAAAGTCGACCTCCTGCATGAGGACACTCTCGATGGCTTCCTCGACATATTCCGCGTGGTTATACGTCAGAAGGTGAACAGATACCACGGGTTCAGGTACGGCCTCCCGTACCCGGTTCGGATACTCTTCGACAGGGACTTTCTCGTAGCGCTCCTTGAATGCTCCAAAATCCAGCATTTCTACTTCTTCAGGCATACGTACAACTGGAATTGCTAGGGAGTTGGATAATTGTTGACAGCATCGATCACTTTCCCTGCTTCACCATCCGTAAGGTGCGGTCCCATCGGCAAGCTTAGCACCTCCGCATGAATTTGCTCGGTCAGAGGAAGGTTCTTCTCACCCCAGTTTTGGTATGCTTCCTGGTGGTGCGGCGGGATCGGGTAGTGAATCAGCGTTTGTACTCCATGGGCATCCAGGTGGTCACGGAGTGCGTCGCGGTTGGCGTGTTGCACGACGAACAGATGCCACACGTGCGAATCGACCTCCGTCGCCGGAGTGTGCGATGGGTCGATGGGGATGAGGTTATCGCCGGTAGACGCGTTGAAGTCGTAAAGCGTAGGGAGCGTTATCGCCGGGTGGTCGATACCTTCAAGGTATGCTTGTGCAATCTGGCGTCGCCGCTGATTCTGTGCGTCGAGGTGGCGAAGACGAACGCGTAGCATAGCCGCCTGCAGTTCGTCCAGACGTGTGTTATAACCCTGATAGCGGTTGTGGTATTTTTTCTGCGACCCGTAGTTGGCAAGGGTTCGACACGTCTCGGCCAGGTGGGCGTTATCGGTCGTGATGGCACCTGCGTCACCCAGGGCGCCGAGGTTCTTTCCGGGGTAGAAGCTAAAACCTGCGGCATCACCTATGCTTCCGGCCCGCTCATCGCGAAAATACGCACCGTGAGACTGTGCCACGTCTTCAATTAGTTTGAGGTCGTAGGTCTCACAAAGTTCGCCAATCTGATCGGCGTAGGCGTTCTGGCCGTACAGGTGAACAAGCATGACCGCCCGTGTCCGGTCGGTGATCTTCGCTTCTACGCGCTTTGGGTCGAGATTGTACGATAGCGGGTCCGGCTCAACGAGCACCGGTGTCAAGTCATTGTCTGTGATGCTGAGGATCGATGCGATGTACGTGTTCGCTGGCACGATCACCTCGTCGCCGTTCTCTATCACGCCCAACTCTTTGTACGCTCGCAGAATGACACGAAGTGCATCCAGCCCATTGCCTACGCCAATCGTGTGCCTGACACCAATATAGTTCGAATACTCCTTCTCGAAAGCGTCCACTTCTTCGCCAAGAAGATACCAACCCGAGTCAATGACCCGCTGCGACGCTTCATGTAGCTCCTCAGCGTAGGATTCGTTGATGGCTTGCAGGTCCAAAAACTTGATCATTGGCGGACGGGGATGTCCTGTTCGAGCATATACGAGTTTCCGTCCTCGTCGGTAAGGTCGAGGCCGAGCAGAATGCTGTCTTCCGTGACATAGCCACGGTGCTGGGCTGGGTTGCCAAACCAAACGGTGTGTGGCGGGGCGTTTTTCGTGAGCACCGACCCTGCGCCGATCATGGCGTGATGTCCAATCTCCAGCCCCGGCAAGAGCGTTGCATTTGCCCCGATGGAGGCCCCCTCCCGTACAACCGTTCGAGAAAACGAATCCGGGTGTTGCTTCGAGCGAGGAGAGGGGTCGTTCGTAAACGTGGCATTCGGGCCGACAAACACATCGTCTTCGAGTGTGATGCCGTCCCACACCTGCACGCCGCTCTTAACCGTCACATTATCGCCGATCACGACATCGTTCTCGATGAAGACGTGACAGTTAATATTGCAATTCGCCCCAATCTGTGCACCCGGCAACACGACACAAAACTGCCAGATCACCGTGTTTTCTCCGATGGCTTTGCTCTGGACGTCCGCCGTTTCATGAATCATACCGAGTCCTCAAACGAGTCTACATACGCCCGAAATTTGTCGTAGTCGCGAATATAATCGTCTTCGTCGAATGGGTGTGAGGCCAATACAAGGCAGACCGACCCGGCAGAAAAATCCCGCTCGCCGGCCCATATGCCAGGAGGAATGTGCAGTCCGTAGTCGGGGCGTCGGAGTTCCACGGTTCTGGTATTGTACCCGTCGTCAAGCGAAACTCGAAAGCTGCCACTAATAGCAACGAGAAACTGATGGCAGAGTCGGTGAGCGTGCTTACCACGGCTACGGCCACTGGGAATGTCGTAAATGTAGAAGACCCGCTTTACGTCAAACGGCAGCACAGATTGGTTTTCCACAAAGCTTAGGTTACCGCGACGGTCCTCCACTCGAGGCATGTGCAAAACTCTGCACTGATTGAGATGACCTGGACTCATAGATCTTTTGCTCACAGATATTTCCGCGTTGTCGTCCATCTGTCGGATAAGATTCCCAGATTGTTCTGGAGACGGAGATCAGGCTCCAGAAGTTGAAAAACTAGACGCTCTTCTTCAGGGCCAAACGTTTGCGGTTCGTACGTCTCCGTAAACCACGAACGCACGCGGTTCCGTGGAAAGATGTTTACCAGTGCATCCGGTAGGAATGTGCGAAGCCGCATCATGAATCCTGGGTATCGTGTCACATCATTCGTCTTGGTAACATTTCGACGACCCTTGTCCACATTCCCGAGTTGAGGCAGCTCCAGAAAGTTGAAGCAGCGGTCCAGAACGCGATCTGCGTTCTCCTTTAGCTCTTCCGTGGTAAGATAGAGTATACGGTCACGAGAGAATGTGTCTACATATCGCTGAAACTGTCTTCCGTAGCGAGAAAACTCAACATAGTACTTGTAATTCCCTCTATCGTGGCAACTCGGGTCGAAGGCGCGGTCGTCCCAATAGCGAATCTCCTTTTCAAAGCTATTTTCGATTCTTCCCAAACACCATAGCCAGTTATAGTGTGAGAAGACTCGCTCAATCGGGTCACGGGCCAGTATGATGATCTTACACTGTGGGGCCGTCTCAGCAATTCGAGAAGGAGCCTCCCGGGAAATCATATAAGTCGTGCTTGCATCAAGCCGATACTGATAAGAATCCTCCAGGTCAAACCCTTTCTGACAAACCTCTTGCCACCGAGAGTATCTTTCCGGCTTTGAGAAAATGTGGGGTTCTTTCCCGTAGATACCGTTAATGTCAGGATGCTGATCGAGATAATAATAAAGGCTGCTGGTCCCGCTCTTGGGAAAACCAGGGACGATAAGGTTGGGATAAACCTTCATTGAGCAATGGATTTGAAGCTTTCGAAATCGCGGATATAGTCGCCTGAGTCGTAGTGTGTAGAGGCAATTACGAGAGCAACGGCATTTGTGCTGAAGTTCTCCATGTGTCGCCACAGCAAGTTCGGAACGTGCAATGCCCGGTAGGACCGGTTGAGATGGTACCTGTGTTTATCCACCCCGTCGTGCACGACCACGTCGAAGCTTCCGGAGAGAGCGATGATGACTTCTTTTTGTTGATGAAATGCATGTCCGCCACGCTTCTGCCCACCCGGAACGTCATAAATCCAGTACAGACGCTTGATCTCAAACGGGAGGTGTCCGTTTTCCACGAACGTCAGGTTTCCACGCTGGTCCTCAATCTTAGGAAGGTCGAGAAGAGCAGGAACGTTTGACATGGCAAAAGAAGGTGGACGTGAGTGAATCGGCCGAGACATATTCTGTGCCCGCTCACCTACGCATCGTTCAATAGTTGATAGAGGTATTGTCCGTAGCTGCTCTTGTGGAGCGCTGCTGCGCGCTCTTCTAGATCGGAGTCGTATATCCAGCCTTGGCGCCAGGCAATTTCCTCTAGGCACGCAACTTTGAGTCCCTGACGTTTCTCGATGATCTCGACGAAGCGCGACGCTTGCCCCATCGCAGAATGCGTGCCTGTGTCGAGCCACGCATATCCTCGCCCCAGGGTCTGAACATTGAGTGCTCCTGCATCGAGATATCGACGATTTACCGACGTGATCTCCAGTTCGCCCCGATCCGATGGTGTGATCGTCTTGGCGATGTCGATAACGCGATTATCGTAGAAGTAGAGGCCGGTGACAGCAACGTCGCTCTTCGGCTGCTCGGGTTTCTCTTCGATGGAGAGTGCCCGCCCGTTATCATCCACCTCCACCACGCCGAACCGCTTCGGATCATTCACGCGGTACCCAAACACCGTTGCACCTGAAAGCGAAGAGACCGTGTCCCTGAGAATGGAGCGGAAGCCTGTTCCGTAAAAGATATTATCGCCAAGGATCAGGCATACGTCGTCTTCTCCGATAAAATCTTCCCCAATCAGGAACGCCTGCGCTAAACCTTCGGGACGAGGCTGCACCGCATATTCGAGGTTGATGCCGAATTTTGTCCCATCCGCTAACAATCGCTGGAAGGCCGCCTGGTCGTGTGGAGTCGTTATAACCAGGATATCCCGGATACCCGCCAGCATAAGAACCGACAGCGGGTAGTAGATCATCGGCTTGTCGTGAACCGGGAGCAACTGTTTGGAAACAGCCTGGGTCACGGGATAAAGCCTCGTTCCACTACCGCCGGCGAGAACAATCCCTTTCACGTAAGATCTAGATCTTTTGTCTATATGGACGAATAGGCAATCGGAGAATACAGTCGTCTGCTACAGACTCTGCATCTCAACCATGGATCGGAACCGAGACTCATCCCGGTAGCGGAGATCTTCATAGCTACCTGCCTCCACGACCTGCCCCTCCTCCATGACGTAGACCCGATCTACGTTTTTGATCGTCGACAGGCGGTGGGCGATGATCAGGACGGTCATCTCGCCCTTCAGGGCGTCGATGCTGTCCTGGATGTAGCGCTCGGACTCGGTGTCGAGTGCACTCGTCGCCTCATCAAGGATGAGCAGATTCGGTTGCTTGAACAGCTCTCGGGCGATGAAGAGCCGCTGACGCTGCCCCCCCGAAAGGCGGACGCCACGATCACCGACGGTCGTCTGGTATCCATCGGGTAAGTCCTGGATGAAGTGATCTGCATGAGCTCTGCGCGCGGCATCTTGTACCCGTTCGCGGAGCGCCTCATCTTCCTCAATATCGCCCGCCCAAAGGCAAATGTTATTCGCGATCGTATCGTCGAACACAACCGTTTCCTGGGATACGTAGCCGATTTGTGATCGCCACGACGCGAGGTCAATTTCGTTCGACGGCGTACCGTCAATGAGCAGTTTGCCTTCCTGGGGCTTGAGCATACATGTAACGAGATCGACCAGCGTCGACTTCCCCGCTCCGGATTCGCCAACGAACGCTACTGTCGTATTGGCCGGAATTGTCAGATTAATATCCCGAAGCACCGGCCCTTCGGATTCGTCGTACGAAAAGGTTGCGTTCTCGAAGGATATAGACGACTCGAGAGGAGCTAAGCGATGTTCTCCCTGTGGCTCTTGATGGTGTTGTACCTCCTTAAACTCATCATCGACCATCTCAACCGCTCCCGCCCGGTCCATCATCGCCTGGAATCCGGACTGCATGCTGATCAACGCCTGCATACCCCGGTGGAAGAGAAGCAACGCAACAAAGATCGGAGCCACCGGAGCCTCGAAGACGGTCACTTGAATAGCGATGAGGCCAACAATGAGGAGAACCGAAAACGGCTCTTTAAGAGCACTCGTAAATGCGCCGGCGATTCGCTGGCGGAAGATGTAATGCGTAAGCCGCCGGATGCTCTCCGTCACGCCAGAGCGAAGATGCCCCCCCTGATTTGTAGAAGCAATGTACTTGAAGGACTGCAGTCCCTGAACAAGCAATTTGTTCAGCTGGCTCATTTCGCTCGACCGCTTCCTCGACAGCTCGCGGACGTACACATTCAGGCGACGAAACAGTCCAAACAGAATGAGACCGACACCAATCGCCATCAGCGAAAACTTCCAGGTGATCGCAAAGGCAAAGGCAAAGTAACTGATCGTCGTGACGACCTGCGTAAGAAAACTCGCGAAACTGCTGAACGAGCTAAAGAACAGATTGACCTGTTGATTGATGACATTGATGAAGTGTCCGGTATTCCGCTCAATGTAATACCGGTAATCCATCCGCTGGTAGGCATCGAAGAGTTTCCGCTTCAGTTCGCGGAGAAGCCGCGACTGCAGGTAGCCCTGATAGCCGCCATTTGCGAACTGGAGCAAGCCCTTCCCGATAAAGACCACGGCGATAAACCCGAGGATGCCCGTCATCGAGTCGGCGATTCCCATCCACTGCAGCAGGTCCTGCAGAAGGCGCTCCGCCGTGCTCATGTTCTCTGGCGAACCGCTGGTCGTCTGGGATGCCTGGAGAAGCGGGAGAAGCAGCGTAATGCCGAACCCCTGTGCCAGCGCCGTCGCCACTGTGAGAACAAAAACCAGGTACATCCGCCGCCCGATATAGCGACGGTAGATCCTCAGGTACCGGACAATGTCTTGGATGGTGCGCACGGGCTATGCTGTGATGCAAATTGGAGTGAGCAAGAGCGCAGGACGATCGCGAGAAGGCCGTTGTTCAGCGGTCGTCGTCCGGCTCAGCGACTATTGCAGGATTGTCTCCTGCAGGTTGGGGAAGTGGGGATTTAGAGCTTGTGGAGCCAGGAGAATCGTCCGCCGGTGTTCGGGTCTTCCGCGTAGTGTTCTTCCAGACGCTTGTAGCTGTGGGCGTATCCGTAATTATAGCCGTATCCCTGCAAGAAGGAGGAGGCGTCGTAACGGTTAAGTACGCAGCCGATGGTGTCGGCTTCCACATCGTGAAGGAGGTCAACCGCATGATCGAACGCTCTACCATCCGTCCGGTTGGCAGATGCTACGAGAATCGTGCCGTCGCAGTGCGAGGCAAGAGCGAGGGCATCGCTGAAGAGCAAAACGGGTGGCGTGTCGAACAGGATGTAGTCAAACCGCTCGCGCAGGTTCTCGATCACGTCCTGCATCCGTTCCGAGCCGAGCAGCTCGGCGGGGTTGGGGACGGATTCCCCGGCCGGAAGCACCCAGAGCCGGTCGATTTCCGTTTCGAAGTCATCAACCTCCACTTCGTCATCGTAAAGAAGATGTGAGAGCCCGGGTGAGCGCGACAGTCCCATTAGTTCATGGGCGCGCGGGCGACGAAGATCGGCATCGACCAGCAGCGTATCTTTTCCGGCGCTGGCCAGCGCAAGGGCGAGATTCGATGAGGTCGTGGATTTTCCCTCCCCTTTCTCCGCGCTGCTGATCGCCAGCGTGCGCAGCTCTTTGTCTGGCCGGGAAAACTGGAGGTTTGTACGAATCCGCCGGTATGACTCCGCGACGGCCGACATTGGGCTCACGAGCATGGCGAGAGACGTTTGAATCTCTTGCCCGTCAATCAATATCGTGCTCTGGCCCTCGAACTCTCCCTCGATCAGTTGATCCATCGATGGAACCACGCCGACGATCTGATGCCCGTGGCGGCGCAGGTCATCCGGTTGCTGGATTCGTGTGTCGAGCTGCTCGCGGACTAATACGATGCCGCCACCGAGGACGAGACCGATCATGAAGGAGTACAGCAGGTTCGTGCGCGTACTCGGTGAAACGGGGGTACCATAACCGGCGGGACGGATCACTTCGGCATACCCCATTTCCGACTCTTCCGCTAGGCGGGTTTCCTGAAGTTTTTCCTGAACCATCCCGTAGATGCGCTCCGTCGATCGGCGTTCTCGCTGAAGTTGGGCGAGCACCATCGACTGCTCGGGAATATTTTTGAGTGCCGCGCGACGCTGTTCGAGTTGGTTCTGGATCGCGTCGAGGCGGGCCTCCAGTCCGCTTACCTCGATTCGGTGTTGCGCAATCGCACGACGTTGTTCGACAACATAGGTCAGACTGCGACTGTTCTCACCAGACTGAGAACCCACGCCGCCTGCAGCGAGACTCTCGTTCACGTATTTGCTGGCGAGCGAGTCCGCACGCTCTTGCAGGCGGCTGACCCTCTCTTTCATGCGTCGGAGGTCACGCTGTAGGGTCCCCCCCGCACCGAGGTTCGGGTTCTCACGCTCAATTTGATCGATTCGGGCCTGAAGGCGGGCCTTCTCTTCCTGGACCGACTCTAGTACGTCTCCGGTCGTAGACGAAAGGCGGTCGGAGATTTGAGGTTCGATTTTCTCAAGTTCACTCCGCTTTTCATCGAGCGATGTTCGCGCGAGTTGCAATTCGATCTGTAGCTGACGCTGTTCTGCCTCCATCTGGGCAATGTCACTGACGATGCGCCCGGACTCCTGGTCTAATGCAATGGCGCCTTCACGCTGCATGTAGTTCTCGATTTCACCTTCGGCCGCCTGGACCTCTGCCTTCAGTTTTTCCGCCTGGCGTTCGAGGAAGTCACGCGAGGCCTGCAGGCTTTCACGTGCTTTCTCCTTTGTCCGCCGGATGTATTCGTCGGCGTAAATGTTGGCTACGAGGGCGACATCGGCCGCGTCGCGCCCCGTTGCGACGATACGGATGGCATCGAACTGCTCCCCGTAGGTGCCGGCACGGATCGAGCCGCGAACCCTGTGTGCAATTTGATTTTGACTCAGGCGATTTCCCTCTACGTCCGAAAGCATCTGAATGGGGCGCCCCGTTTCGGGGTGCCTTCCAAGGGCCAGCAAGCTGTCCGCAACACGATTGGGAATTGTCATGGACTGCTGTAGCACGAACAGCTCGTTCTGTAGTGTTCGGCTCTCGGCCGAGTAGGGGGAAAGGCCACGGCTGCTGAGTTGAGCGACGACGCCTCCACTCTGGCTTTGCTTATCGACGAGCAAGAGGCTCGACGTCCGGTAGGTTGTCGGAATGCTTAGTGTGTAAGCAGTCCCTGCGGCAAGAACAACGATAAGTACGCCGAGGATTATCCACTTGCCACGCCAGAGCGTGCCGAGCAGTTCGTGGAGTTGCGATCCGCGCTGCGGATTGTCGTCGTAGAAGAGGGACGCCCCGGCGATACCATTCACGGGCCCACCGGCGGGACGGTGTCCATTTGATGACATGTTCGACGAGGGCGACATGAAGAGACAATCCAAACAGGTAGGAAGTGGAAGACCTGTCGGTCACTATGTTAACGGCGACCGAAGATGCGGAGGGCGAGTAACGTAAGCGTACCGGCACTCGACAAGACAGAAATTGCATCTCGCCACGTAAAGCGTTGGCGGGGGAGAATGGTTTCCACGACGATGATATCGTCATCCCGAAGCGTCGGGTAGACTACGCTCCCATTTAGCATCTCGTCAAGCTTCGCCTCGAACTGAAGGGTCCTGTCACTTTCAGGCGACGTACCCGTCGTGCTATTCGGTCGGTATACTCGCACCGTGATCGTGGCCGGGTCTCGTTTCGCCTGCCGCGGTTCGACCGGAGCTCCGCCGGCCATTGTCAGCAACTTGTCGAGGTCCGTGCTGTCGGAGACCTCGTAAATACCCGGGCGAGGAATCGTGCCCCAGACGGAAACCTGAACGGTCGCTTCTCCCGGCTGAGCGTGATAAAAGTATGCCACGTTGGACTGCGTATCCTCGATTCGGCCGAACCGTTGAGCAGATGCGTCGGCGGTCGAGAGAAGGCACGCAAAAAGAAGAACCCAGGCCCAGAATTCGCACGAGCGCGTCGCGGTCATTCCGGAAACAGCGGTGGGTCGGAGAACGGACATATCGTGGTGAGGAAATGGAAGGGCTCCGTCTGATTCGAGCCGTGTCGTCTCGCCAGCAGACATGACTTGTCTAGACTACTCTGCTGAAGACATACAGCGTCATCTCATTGTAGAAAAAAGATGCCAGAGTGCCCGAAAATCTACGCCGTGGGACGAAGCATTGAGGAAGATGGGGGGCCGAGGAAGATGGGAACCCTGGTCTCGGGGTGCACGGGTGTGTCCCGGTGTATCAGCTGGGCCTTTGGTGTGTCTTTCGTGATACACTGAAGGCGTCGGGCGCTACGGCGTACATTTTGACGGGTATAGGGTGCTGGTGTGCTGAAATGAGTGACCGATGTTGGGATCACCGGTACCCAACGGTCGTATCGCGACGACCCGTGTGACCAGCATGTGTTCACCCACAAGAGCAATTCTAATGTCTTCCTCATCCTCCCGCCAGATTTGGACATTTGTAGGCAAGGCCCTCGCCATCTACGGAATGTGGTATGTCGCGTATGACCTGTGGCTGCTACCGGACGGCCGTCTCGATGCCTGGTTGTCGAAAAATGTCGCTTGGATGACGGACATGGTAATGACGGCTTTCGGCTTTGATGTCTTTAGTTCGGGTAGGTATGTAGTCCCTGCGGGAGCCGGTGGGGTTGAAATTGCAAACGGATGCAACGGACTAACGACAGTCGGCCTCTTTATCGGGTTCGTTGTGGCTTATCCGGGACGATGGTGGCGTCGAATGATTTTTATCCCACTCGGTATATTGGCAATTTATGCTACCAACGTGTTTCGAATTGTAATCATGCTACTGGCTCAGTTGTACTGGCCTGCTGCATTCGACCCACTTCACGGTTTCGGGCTGACGACCATTTTCTATGTTGCAGTATTCGGACTCTGGGTTGTCTGGGTGAATTATGGAGGAGCCACGAAATCCCTCTCTTCTCAGCTTGAATCTGCTCCGGCGTGATACATACATCCCAACCGTACACGTACGGACCGCAGCCCTCGGCGATGGCGAAATGGACATTACGGCTCACTGTGATGTCTTTGATTGTCGTTTCGTATTTTGCGTTATGGCAGCCAGTGCGTAACGGTTGGGGGAATAGAGTCGTCTACCCAGTGCTTTCGGAAATTGCGGAGGCGTATCCCGGTGCAACGGTGAAAACCAGTGGTCGGGGCGTACGGGTGACCCGAAAAAGCGTCGAAGGCCCTCTTAACTCCATTGTAACGCGCCCGCCCGCCGGCGTCAAATTCTTGCTGCCGGCGCTCTTTGTCGTCGGAATTGCACCAGATCGGCCTTGGTGGTTGGGCTTCTTTGCTGGACATATTCTGCTGGCGGTTCTCGTCGCTCTCTCCTTGGCTGGGTTCATTGTAGGGTTAACCTTCTTCGGCTACTTCGGACACGGAGTCCAGTTGTATGCTCTGGATGCATACAGTCTCGGTTTTCCGATCTTTGCATATGTAAAGCGTATTGGTTTGTGAGTGTGCTAGCCCGGCTTGATCTCACTGTCCAAGGACGTTATGTTGCGGACTGAATTGCTATTTTGCCAACGCAACTCCGCGGTGCTCCGACTCCCACAAACTCGATAGAGCACGCAGGACGATCCAGTCATCGGTTCGATGGTCTATTTCTTGCGTAGATAGTTATTGGTTTGTAGGCCGACTAGCTTTCAACGCGATCGCGCCGTTCATCAGTCAAGATTCCCGCAGACTCAAATGAGACAATCAGCTACAAATATACCAATCAAGGTCCGGAGCTCTGTCTTCGGAGGCGTTCCATCCATGGGGCCCCTCGCACTGGTCGTACTTCTCGGTGTCCTGTTTGCGCTTGGTGGCCAGACCACCCAGGCACAGGCGACATTTGAAAGCGATGCCCAGGCATCCTCATGTGATGGGACATGGACGGATGTTCAGTGTTGGGATGTGACATCCGGCTCTGATAATGGAGATGGGTATCCGAGCGCTGCAAATGAGGATGTCACCATTTTAGAGGGGGATGTGATTCAGGTTACAACTTCGGGCCTGGATGTCGGTGCCATAACGATCAACAATACCGACGGTGATGCCACCAACGATGGAATTGTTTTTATAAATGGAGGGTCAGGTTCAAGCTTTACGGTTAATGGATCTGTATCAAATAGCGGTAGCTTCACACTTGATCTCTCACCTGTTGGGTCTGGTAATGTTACGATAACCGGTGGGTTAACAAACTCGGCTGGTGCAGAAACTACAGTGGGACGTCGCACACTCAGTGTGGGTTTTAGTCTGACAAATTCCGGAACGGTAACGATTGGTGAAAATGGCGTATTAGAGGTTGGCGGTAATTTCTCCAATACCGGAACTTTCACCGCCACTAATTCCGGGAACGGTTCAACCGTTACTTTCAATGGCGATTCTGATTTGATCACGCAGTCGTTAAGCGGGTCCTTCTCTGGGGGTAATAGTTTTTCAAATCTCACAGTGGCAGGGAGTGCTGCTGTAAACCCAGATGGAGCCCTTTCTGGATCGACTCCAGTGGAGGTACAGGGAGACCTGACGGTTGAGTCTGGTGGCCAATACGGAACGCCTGGTGGAGAAGACTCAGAGATGAAGTACGGGGGGTTTGACTTTTCAATTATTGGTACGGCGGGCTTTGACACGAACAAGCTAACCTTCAATAACGGGGGGTCTACGTCATCCAAACCTTTACTGGCCAGTGGAGAGGTGTTCAGTGAGGTTCAGATTACTGGTAACACCTACGTTCGCATTAGTACTCTTTTCGAGGTGAATGGCTTCCTTTCGATCGAAAGCGAAGAACTGAATGTGCAGTCTGGGGGATCGCTGATCATCAACGATGACTTTAGTGTTGGTGTTAGTGCTACGTATTCGCCGTCTACATCAAGTTCAACAATATTCACGGGACAGACAAATACTGGGAGTGGAGGAACGTACGATCCGTCTGAGTCAACATGCACGTCAAATGGCGGCGAGTCGACTTCAGACGGTGACTGCGAGCAAGATGTCCGTGCGCTCGGTGCCTTAGATTTGGGTCCTGTAGAAGTTGATGATCAGGACACACGCGTCGTCATCGCAACCGACGAAGGAAACACCAATATACCCAACGTGACAAGCCTGGATATTGACCCAGGCAGTGATGATAGTAATGTCCAGTTCGTCCTGAACAACACCGACATTATTATTACGGGGGATGTGGTGAATAACGGCATTTTTCTCCCCGGTGGGAAACGCGTCTTCTTTAAGGGCACCTCCCAGTCGATCACCTCGACGGAGCCACTCGAATTCTTTGATGTGACGGTTGAGAGTACGGGATCATCAGATATTGATGTCTCAATTAATCCGGGTGCGGACATTACCGTCGAAAACCAGCTAGATATCGTTCAAGGTGGTCTAGGGTTCGCTGGTACAGTAAGCGATGACGCTTCCGTGACGCTCCTGAATCAGCTCAAAATGTCTGGTGGAATCCTAGATACCGAGCGTGGATCAGTGACGCTTGTGTCGAAGGGTGCCGAGACAGGCGTTGATGATGCTGAAGCATTCGTGACGTATATAGATGACGACTTGAGCGGAGCAGGTGATGGGAATCTGGATGGTGAAATTCGAGGTGACATTGTCAAGCAGCGTGAACTGACGGGTCCTTCCAGCTGGTATTTTATCGGAAGTCCAGCTAGTACGGGCACAAACGACACGTTCGAAGCATTTTTGGAGCTCGGTACCGGTACGAATGACCTCTGGACTCAGGGTTTTGTCGGCTCCGATGGTGAAAATGCTCCCGCTTCTGCGTCGAATGTTCGCATCATGGACGAGTCGCAGCCAGGCATTGATGATAACGGTTACGTTTCTATCGGTGCAATTTCGGATGCGACCGTCTCCGGACGCGGATACCTTGTGTACGTATACGGCGATGACAATTTTGACGGCTCCGTAACGGCCGGGGAGACGTTCCCGAAGCTCTTAGACTCTGACCTTGAGCCATACAACGGCAAATCATTTGATTACACCGCTGATGGCCCGGGGA
Organism: Longibacter salinarum; assembly: GCF_002554795.1. Classification (NCBI taxonomy): domain Bacteria; kingdom Pseudomonadati; phylum Rhodothermota; class Rhodothermia; order Rhodothermales; family Salisaetaceae; genus Longibacter; species Longibacter salinarum. The sequence goes on from NZ_PDEQ01000007.1 coordinate 172,806, forward strand.
TTTCCGTTACGGACAATGGCGATGGAGCTCAAGCTGGAAACGATCAGGTGGATATCGATGAGGGATGGAATCTTCTCAGCAATCCATATCTCGCGACGATATCCTGGGATGCACTGACGAAAACCAACCTTGACGATGCAGTCTATGTTTGGGATCCAATTAACCGGCAATTCCTTACGTACTCGGGAGGGTCGGGGGATCTTACAAACGGTTACATCGCGCCTCAGCAGTCTTTTTTGGTGAAGGCAACGGATAATACGAGTCTTCCAGCGACGTTCAATCTTGCGATCGACGATATCACGACGGCTCAAGCAAATACATCCGACTTCTTTCAAAAGTCTGAAACCTTCGAGCCACCGGTGATCAAAATTGCAGGAGAGATGGCAGGCCAAGAACGATCAGCCTATCTCACCCTCCTTGACGGAGGAACGATCCAAAAAGACCGGTATGACGCGTATGAACTAGGCGCTCCGGTTAGCGGATCGCGCGGAGCATTCTCTATCTTTACGACGCTGGATAATGGTACAGGACTGAGTATCAACGCCTTGCCGTCCGAGATCACGAAAGAGACTTCAATTCCACTTGAGACCGTTGCACGCGGATGTGTGGGAGGACTTCCTTTCAGCGGCACCGTTACCCTCACGTGGCCAGAGATTAAAAACCTTCCGGACAAGGTTGGTCTCACGCTTCGCGATACCGAGACGGGTGATGTGATTGATCTACGGTCTCAAAATGATTACCAGTTCCAGCTTACGGCTAACACGACGTGCTCGAATGCTGTTGCTAAGTCATCTTCGGATCTTCAGGCTGCTCCAACGCCTCAGATCATGACGGCCTCGGCCTCTAAGTCTACTCCCGGGACTCGGTTCGAGTTGGTGATCTCGCCCAACGGAGTGCTACCTGTTGAGATCGGCTCCTTCACGGGCTCGCTCGATGGTGAATCTGCTGCTATTATGGAGTGGACGACGCTGAGCGAGACGAGCAACAGCGGGTTCTACGTCGAGCAGAAGGTCGACGGCAGCTACCAGACGGTCTCCTCGCTGATTGAAGGCGCGGGCACCACGACGGAGCAGCAGTCCTACCGCTTCCGCGTGGAGGACCTCGAGGAAGGCACGACGCACACGTTCCGCCTCCGCCAGGTGGATGTGGACGGCGCGACGTCCTACTCGGAGACAGTCGACGTGAAGGTCGGCATCCAGGATGCGTACAAGCTAGAAGCTTACCCGAATCCGGTCGCCAACGGTCAGCAGCCGACGGTGCGCTTCGCAGTCGATAAGAGCCAGCCCGTTACGATCGAGCTGTACAACACGCTCGGTCAGCGCGTGCGGACGCTCTACAACGACACGCCGCGGGTCACGGGCGAATTCCAGAAGGTGCAGGTGGACGTGAACAGCCTCGCAAGTGGCGTCTACTTCATCCGGATGCGCGGCGAAAGCTTCGCGACGACGAAGAAGCTAGTCGTGGTTCGCTAAACATCAAGTATAGTCTCAATTCATAACAAAGGGGTCGCTTCCTTCGGGGGAGCGACCCTTTTATGCTGCGTGACGGTCTGTTGTAGTCTCATACATTTATAGTGTCGAGATGAACTGAAACTTTGTTTTTTCTGTTGAGGATAGTAAATTCTTGTTGTGTTCAGGAGTCGGATTGTGTAAATGAAACCGCGATATGATGAACGGATGCTGTATAGTGTCCGCCTCCGTGATGAAAAAGGTGGATCTGGGAGGTTGATGATGTTGGTTTAAAGAAATGTTATTTACGTGGTCCATTGCATAATGTACTCCGACCTCGGCGCACCAAATCCTCGAATTGCGTACCGCTAACAACGCAAAGATGATATGAGCTCGATTGTGACGACTGTATTTTCGCGCACCTTATCAGTTTTTTTTGTTGTCCTTTTATCTGTTTTTGGGATGGGGGGAGGACTGCTGTTTGCTCAGTCTACGTATAACGTCGATTCTAGTGGAGATGAGGCAGATGCTTCCGTAGGGGATGGCGTATGTGCTAGTACGTTAGGCACCTGTACTTTCAGGGCGGCACTTCAAGAGGCGAACAGTGACCCCGTTCAAGATATTATAGATTTCTCATCGATTCCTACAGGTGCCGGTGGGGTGGCAAGAATTAATGTCTCAACGGAGTTGGACATAAATAATCCGGTCCAAATTTTGGGGCGTTCCGCCCCGGGATACGCGACGAATCAGCAACCCGTCATTGTCTTGGACGGGGGAGGCACGCCATCGGGGACAGACGGATTAGAGATAGGCTCAGATGATGTTGTGATAGAAGCGCTATCTCTCGTTGATTTTGCAGATGATGGTATCGACGTTCGAGCCGGAACCAACGTGCGCATATCATACAGTCATATTGGACTTGAGCCAGATGGGGTCACTGTCTCAGGGAATGCGAATAATGGTATCGAGGTTCAGGGCAACGGCGTCGTAATTGGAGCGACTGATGCTCACCCAAATGGAGGAAACGTCATTTCAGGGAATAGCGGTAACGGGGTATTTCTCAATGGACCTGACCCACGCGTTCGCCTTGGTGGCAATATCATCGGGTTGGATGCATCTGCCTCCCAAGACCGTGGTAACTCTGCTTTTGGGATTTTGATACCGTCTGGTACTGGTTCTGAGATTGGGTATACTAGCAGCAGTGGGGTTACGTACGGCAACGTTATAAGTGGAAACGGAACAACGGGAATCGCTCTTGAGAGCACCGGTCACATGGTGGTTGGCAACGTGATCGGCCTGGATGGTTCTGAGTCGGTGGCAATCCCCAATCGAATAGGTGTATTTTTAGAGGTCGGGTCCAATGTTGTGGGGGGCGCTAGCCGAGGTGAAAAGAGCAATATCATTGCAGGAAACGACGAAGAAGGTATACGTATAGGACGCGCGAACCAATCCACTTCTAACGGGAACCATGTTCGCAATAACTATATCGGCGTCTCTTCTACGTCTGTCTCTTTCCCAAACTCGACTGGGATCCAAGTTGAGTTCGGATCTGATAATGTGATTGACAGTAATGTAATCGGCGGAAATAGTATTGGGGTGACGATCGATAATGACAGTGCAAGAAATCAAGTTTTCCGTAACTTGATTGGGGCTTCGGCTTCAGGCAACAACATTGGTAATTCTTCCGGTGGTATCCGGGTAGCTTCGTCGCCTGCGGATTTGGCCGATGCAAACCGAGTCGGTGGCTCTCTCCTAGCCGACGCCAACATTATTGGCTTCAACAGCAGTTACGGCATTGCTATCGAAGGTGAGCGTAACGTCATTGCGGCGAACTATGTGGGGACGGACGATGCCGCTAATGACCTGTCAAACGACGGCCCCGGTATTCGAATTACCGCCTCGAACGTCATCGTTGGTGAGGCAGCCGGCGGGGGGAGCGTCGTCGGTTTCAACGCTGGTGATGGCATTCTTGTCCAGAATGCGAGTAGCGTGAGCGTGGCAGCGAATTACGTCGGACAGACGCTCGCCGGCGATAACGTCGGAAATGGAGGCAACGGCGTAGGCATTGTTGCAACGAGTGGGAATACGGCGTCCGGTAACACCGTCGGTTATGCCTATGGAGGCACGGTTCCGGGAGACCCGTCGCCCTCCAGCGGGGCCGGGAATGTGGTAGCGAATAACAATGGTGCCGGTGTCGCCGTGCGAGGCGCAGGTACCGTGGAGGGAAATGCGATGCGAGGCAATAGCATCTTCGCGAACGCTGCCGTTGGTATCGACCTCGGTAATGATGGGCAGACCGCCAACGACGCTCAGGATAGCGACACCGGGCCGAACCAGCTTCAGAACTTTCCGGAGCTGAGCGCTGCTGAGACGGAGCTCACGCAATCCGGGGATATTCAGGTTCGGTATCAGGTCGACTGCGATCCAGCGAATTGCGACTTCGGTACGAATGGTCTGGCGATCGACCTGTATCGAACGTCCGGCGGCGGCGCGACGCAGGGACGTACGTTCCTCGGGTCGACGTTCTATGCCGAGGCAGATGCCGGCACGTTCGTAACGGCGACGATTACCCCGCCAAGTTCGGTGACGGTCGAAGAAACGGACGAGGTCGTTGCTCTCGCCACGGACGCTTCCGGTAACACGAGTGAGTTCACATCGACGCCAGACGTTCTTCCGGTCGAACTGGCCTTTTTCAACGGTACCCGGGAAGGTGTAGACACCGTCCTCCTCGAATGGACGACGCTGAGCGAAAGCAACAACAGCGGGTTCTACGTCGAGCAGAAGGTCGACGGCAGCTACCAGACGGTCTCCTCGCTCGTCGCATCGCAGGCGCCAAACGGCACCACGACGGAGCAGCAGTCCTACCGCTTCCGCGTGGAGGACCTCGAGGAAGGCACGACGCACACGTTCCGCCTCCGCCAGGTGGATGTGGACGGGAAGACATCCTACTCGGAGACGGTCGATGTGAAGGTCGGCATCCAGGATGCGTACAAGCTGGAAGCCTACCCGAACCCGGTCGCCAATGGTCAGCAGCCGACGGTGCGCTTCGCGGTTGATAAGAGCCAGCCCGTTACGATCGAGCTGTACAACACGCTCGGTCAGCGCGTACGGACGCTCTACAACGACACGCCGCGGGTCACGGGCGAATTCCAGAAGGTGCAGGTGGACGTGAACAGCCTCGCAAGCGGCGTCTACTTCATCCGGATGCGCGGCGAAAGCTTCGCGACGACGAAGAAGCTAGTCGTGGTTCGCTAACCGCTGCTCCTCAGACCCTGTCCTGGCGCCGCCTCGTGCGGTGCCTTTGGGCAGTCACATAGCCAAGCGGCCGATCCCCTCACGGAGATCGGCCGCTTTTTTATTTGCCAGCTCGCATGTAGAAGGATTCCAGACTGCACCCACAGACTGCGTGGCCGTCGGGTCGTTTCACATACGGGTGTAGGATGACCCCATTATGAACGAACGTAGCGGACGGCCTTGTCTTTTGCTGGCATGGGGCTCACGGGGTGTTCTTCTCACCCAAGCATCCCCGATTCGATAGCTGCTCGGAAGGTTGGGGTGGGCATGCGCAGCGTTGGAGACGCAGAGCGTGCGCTGGATTCATGTGGCCCATGCGTGTCTTCCGCCAGGCGGCTGGAGACGTGGCCCGCTTCCGGCGCAACGCTACGGATGTACGAGGTCATTTAGCGCCTATACGCATCTGGATCGATGGCGTGGTGGTTTCGGGCAGCAGGGTGGGTCGAAGAGAGGGAGGACAGAGAGGCGGGGGTAAGCGTCGCGAAATGGGCTCTCATCGGTCTAGGACGGCGATGGGGGCTGGCGGATCTCCTTGATGGCCGTCATGAAGTCCTCCTGTGATATCGTCTGGCGGCGTACGACAAAGGATTCCTCATCCTCGACGCGGAATTGCCCGCTGAAGACAAAGTTGTCGTCATCGTGCGGGGCCGTCAGTCGGCATTTAGGGGACCCGTCGTTGTAGAGGCCCCACACGTTGTAGACCATTCCTTCGAGCGGTGTGTCGGATTCCTGGCTCTCTTCGATGATCGACAGGGCGATCCCCTTGGCCGCCACCTCCGCCTCGTCCACGCTGACGTTGAGGGAGCGTAACGCGGCTTTGACATCTTCGCTGATGGTCATGGCACTCGATGGCAGACAGTGGAATGAAGTTTGGAAATAGATAACACGTGCCTGCATCGGCCCGTTCGGTTGCCACGACATGATCAACAGTATCGTTATACCGTTCTGGAAGACGTTTCGTCGTGGAGACAATCTGAACGGACGTCACCTGCACATTGGCTCTGCGCGAAGATGCGCTCTCTTTATATTGGATTATGTGGTGCGTCTCTTTTGGCGCATTAACAGAGAGATGACGAGGTATTTGGGATCATCTACGCGTCACAGGCTTAATCCATAACGCACGCAAACCCTTAATCCACATACTCACCAAGGTGTAAGTCGCTGGTGAGCCGACAGTTACAGTCCGCTCGCATTCCAGTCAGTGACGACCGCAGTCTTGCTCTCGGTGATACGTGGCCCCGATATCGGTCTGCGTTGCTCCGGTCGTTTTTCGCCTCAACCCCCTTTGATTCATGCGACGATTCTTACAACATACTCTCTCCTTTGCCTTACTCACGCTGCTGATTGCCGGCCCGGCTGTAGCGCAGGTCACCGATGAGGTCAGCAGCTACACGAAGGTTCGTCGGGTAAAAAGTGCCGAACTGAAGGATATTGACATTAAGAAGTATCCGGGCAACGACGCCGCGCTGATGGCGGAGTTCGAGTCGGACCCGGAGTCGAGTGAGAGCACATGGGCGCTTTCCTTTTACGGGTTTACCGCTGAGCCGACGTCGATGAGTTCCGCGCAGGAAATCATCATTGTCGTTGACGGAAGCCCGGTGCAACCGCTTCGAATCGAGAGCAAATCTCGCTCGATCGACGGCGATATTATTGAAATCAAGAAGGCGTTCTTCTCGCGCCCAATCTTCCAGCGCCTCGCGTCGGCAGAAGCGATGAAGGTCACGATCGGCGCCGCGGTTTTTGAGGTGCCCAAGCGGGCCCGCGAAGACATGCAGACGATCCTGGACAAGATTCCGGCGAAGGACGGTCGCCGCACTGCGAGCACCGACGGCAGCAACCGCCGTTAGCGCCGGATACCTGCTTTACTGCAGCTCGCCAGGCAGATGAGGCGTTGCCGGCGACGCATTTGCACGCGTCGCACGACTCTCAGAATCGCTCCAGCAACGGAGTACGATTCGGGAGACGTGCGGCGCGTTCTCTATTTGTATCAATATCGGCTATCCATTTCGAGGCGTCTGGCCCAACGCCCCACAGCGCCGCTCAGAAGTTATCCACATCGGGTAGACCGCCCTTTACGGAAAAGAGTAATAACGGAAATAGCCTGTTGCGACCCTTTTCGTCATCACGGTACAGAATCCCATGCCTTATATCTGTTATTGGCCCTGTTTGTGGGTGGTGATCGCTCGTCGGAAAAGTTATCCACACTCCGTGAACAGTGAGGGATGGGGTTTGGAGTGCGGGGGATGTGGGAAAGGGGGAGTGGGAGAATGGGGGCTCCATTTTTCGAACTTAGCGCCTTGGGCCGATCGTTCTGCTCCTGGTGTCTCATTTTTTGGATCGCCAAAAAACGAGACGCAAAAATCGCCACAGGCACTACCTCGCTTCGCTCGGGGCGGCTCCCCGGCGGTCCGCGCTTCTTCTAGCGCTACGCCGTCGCCACTGAACGAACCCAAACTCGCGAGACCAGCTCGCTCAGACAGGGGTTCGTTCTTGTCGTGGCTCCGCCTTCGCGCTCAAGACGACGAACCGCGCAAGGCCGGGAGACAGAACTCTCGCTTCAGCAATCTTGTTTGCGTCGTTTCGGCCCTTGCGAAGATCGGCGCCCGGAGGGACCGGGAAGCGGAGCGACCCATTAGCTGGATCAGTCGTAGGGTAGCGAAATCGGTTGGCGGGGAAATTCTTCTTGTTTGAGCCCCTGAAGCGCTGAGGTCTATAATTAGTGAACTGCTTTTAGAAGGGGCGAGTTTGAAGAATTTCAGCGAAGCGGAGCGGGCACTCACCCGATCTTCGGACAGGCCTTGACTTTTTTCTCGCCGGTTTTTTGGTCAAGCAAAAAACCGGCACCACCGGATCGGAGAAGGATTCCACTCTTGATTGTCTCATTTTTTGGATCGCCAAAAAACGAGACACAAAAATCACCACAGGCACTACCTCGCTTCTCTCGGGTCGGCGACCCGTCTGTCTGCGCTTCGTCTAGCGCTCCCTCTCCGCCACTCAACGAATCTAAAGGGCCCGTAGGGTCATCCTGTGGACTCGCCCGCACGGCGGGCTCAGACAGAGATTCGTTCGGGTCGTGGCTTCGTCTCCGCGCACCACGGGCACTAACTCGCGATGCTCATGTCGCTCGAGACGACGAACCGCGCAAGGCCGGGAGCACAGCGACCTTCGTCTGGGCTCTGGATGCTACGAGCGCAGGGCGTTTCGGCCCTTGCGAAGATCGGCGCTCGGAGGATTTAGAAAGCGGAGCGTCCCATCATTTCCATCGATTGCAGATCAGCACGTCGCTTCGGCGGGGAAATTCTCTTTGTTTGAGGCCTCGTAGCACTTCATCATGCGTCTAGCAGAATATTAGTAGAGAGGCCGAGTTCAGAGAATTTCAGCGGAGTGATCCGGATCCTCAGCCGATCTTCGGACAGGCCTTGACTTTTTTCCACCGGTTTTTTGGTCAAGCAAAAAACCGGTATCACCGGCGGGGGACGGATGCCGGTCCTCTGCCCCACTTCAAGGGCTGAACACAGAGCGACACCAGCATCACGGAGAAGCCGCCACGTCGGCCCGCCGCGAGCGGAGGAGCAACCACCCGCTGATAGAGGCCGCTGCGAGCGCGACGCCCGAGAGCACGACAAACAGGGTCATCGCACTCGACACATCCAGGAGCCAGCCGGCGAGCGGTGCGCCGATCGCCCCAATTCCAAAGACACCGAGGTAGGTGAAGCCGTACGACAGGCCGCGAGCCCGCGCCGGCGTGTACTCGGCGACGGTTGCCTGGTAGAGGGGCTGGACGAGAAAGAGGAAGAAGCCGAGCACGGCGCTCCCCGCGAGGACGGCGACGGTGCCGAGCTGGACGACGGGCAGGAAGGCGAGAGCAATGAGAGACAGGGTCGTCAGGGCGGCGAGCATGCTGATCTCCGTCGGGTAGCGATCCGTCAGTTTGCCACCGACGAACTGCCCCAGCATCCCGATCATCAAGATGCCGGCGTAGACGTAGTGCTCGGACTCAAGGCCGAGCGGAAGCTGGAAGGTGATGACCTCGCCAAGCATGTCGGGCAGAAAGGTGAGCACGCCGCGGTAGTAGAGGCCCGACAGCATGACGATGGCGAACACGCCGGCGAAGGCCGTGGCGAAGAGCTGGCGGGACGTTTTCCCAAGCCGCTTGACGACATGCTCCGAAGAGTCCTCGGCGGTTTCCTCGGGCGTCTCGGCAGCGTGCTCATCGAACGAGGAGGTGAGCGCGTACGCTGTGGCGAGGGCTGCCGGAACAGCCAGGATAAATGCGACCCACTGCCAGTCGCCGATCCAGGCGAGCAGGAGGGCGGTGGCGAGCGGGCCGAAGGCAATCCCTGCGTTGCCGGCCATGCCGTGGAGCGCGAGCGCCCGGCCCCGCTGCGTCACGCCCTTGCTGATGAGGGAAAGTCCGGCCGGGTGATATACGCTCGCGGCGATGCCCCACGCCGCCATCGAGGCCGTTAGCGCCCACGGACTGGACGAGATGCTGAGCAGCGCAAACGAGCCGCCCATGCCGGCAAGACACACGGCGATGAGGCCGCGCGATCCGATCCGGTCGGACAGGATCCCACCCGGGATCGCCCCTAGCCCGAACAGCGCGTACCCGACGCCCACCATCAGCCCCAGCTCTTTCGTCGGGATCGACAGCGCATCGGTCCACACCGTGACGAATATCGGGATCGATAGCTCGTACGTGTGGACCATGGCGTGAGCGATCGCGACGAGCCCAACGATGGATCGGTCGTTCGAGGTCATGACGTGCGGTAGTGTGCGAGAGACCGTGGAGGAAGGCGTACGAGGACCGGAGTTGCCAGATCCTCAGGAGGCAGCGTTAGGTTTTGGAGAGCGGTAAGGGCGCATTGCAATGCGCCCTTACCGCAACGATGCTGACGCGCCCTTACGGTTTTGGGCGTAGTCGCCTTAGGTTTACGTAGACACATGTACGTTCTGCCTGACTCAATCTGCCCACCGCATGACCGACCTGATGGCGTATCCGCCCTTCCCGGGCTTTCGGGACGAGGCATTCGACTTTCTCCGAAAGCTTGAGGACAACAACGACCGGGACTGGTTCAAGCCGCGGAAGGAGACGTACGTAGACGAGCTGCGCGGGCCGCTGGAATGCCTCATCGCTGATGTGGCACGTCGACTGCACGATGCGGGTCTGCCCCTCACGGGCGATCCGAAGAAGTCGCGTTTCCGAATCTATCGCGACACCCGGTTTTCGGAGGACAAACGGCCGTACAAGACGAACGTCGGCTGCGTCTTCGACCGGAGCGGAAGCAAGGACAAGAACGGTGTCATTTACGTTCACGTGGAGCCCGGTGCGTCCTTCATGGCGGGTGGCTTTTACCGCCCGGAGGTAAAATACTTGCGTCCCGTTCGGGAGCGCATCGCGAGCTCGCCAGCGGTCTTTTTCGAATTGCTGGCGCGGATGGAGGAATGTGGGCTTCCCGTGCATAGCCGGGACGATACGCTGACGGGCATGCCGCGAGGCTTTTCGCAATACAAGGACGACGAGGAGGTGGCCAACGTGCTCCGGTGGAAGCACTACCTCGTGACCCGCGATGTCAGCGACGACGACCTGCAGACGCCTGCGTTTGCAGAGCAGGTTGTGGCGATGGCTGAAGATGCGCGTCCGCTCCTGGAGTTCGTGTGGGATGCGGCAGAAGGCGGGGCGTAAGGCGATGAGGTTACAATGAGACGTGCCCGGGCGTGTATCGACCGGACCGGTTTTTGCCCTGGAAATCCATATCTCCCGCGGCTAAACAGGTTGTTTTTTTGGGACCGGAATCGCGAGTCAGATTCGCCAGAGCGTCATGTCACAATCACTTCACCCGCTGATCGACACGTTTTTCGAGGCCAACGTCTTGAAGGCCGATGGACCGGTGTTCGTTGACTTCTGGGAGCCGCGATGTCGGGCCTGTCAGGCCACGCGCTCCGATCTCGATCGTCTGGAACGCGAACTCGGTGAGAAAGCGAGGGTCATTTCTCTAAACGTCAACAGCTACCCCGACCTCGCCCACACGTTCGGCGTGTCGGCCGTCCCGACGCTGCTCGTCTTTCGCGAGGGCAGCGTCACGGCCCGACTGCAGGGCGCCCGAAAGGTTGCTGCTCTCGTCGACCGCGTTACCGAAGCCGTTTCCCGCAAGCAGGCGGCGTAAGTCGACGTTCGCGAGATGCGACGGCGGTAATCGCACGTTGGGTTGAAAACCGAATGACGGGGTCATAACCTGTTTGGCAGACAGCCTTCACCGATCCGGCGGCATGGAGCTCTCGACGATCGGTCCTCGCTGTGCTCACGACACAAGGCGTGGTTGATCTCGCGCACCGGATCCACTACGTCCTTACGAAAGGATCACCTTCAGGCGTGCGAATAGACATGAACGACCGCGCTTACGTTTTTGCGTTCCATCCGCCCCAGAGGTTGTAAGCGTATCTGGCGTTTTCCATTTCCCGCGGGTTCTTGCGCAGCGGATCCATGGCCCTTCTCTATTCGCTACTCTTGCTCGGACAATCGGGGCCGGCTCTGACCACCGACATGCTCGTCGTGCTCGGCGTCATCGCGGTCGCATTGGTGTTCTTCGTCACGGAAGTCGTTCCGATTGACGTCACCGCGATCGGCATCATGGTGGCCATGATTGTGCTGGAGCCCTGGACGCAGATCAGTCCGGCTGATGGCCTCGCTGGATTCTCTAGTCCGGCCACGATCACCGTGCTCGCCATGTTCATCATGAGCGAAGGCGTTCGCCGAACAGGGTTGCTGCGGATCCTCGGCGATCGCATCGTAGAATGGGGCCGCGGGAGCTTTTTTCGCCAGTACGCGACCGTGATGGGGCTGGCGGGTGGCAGCGCGGGCGTCATCAACAACACCCCGGTGGTGGCGATGATGATTCCGATGGTGATGAACATCGCCCAGCGAACGCGCACCTCGCCGTCGAAGCTGTTGATGCCCCTGTCCTTCATGGCGATGATGGGGGGAATGCTAACGCTCATCGGGACCTCAACGAGCATCCTCGCGAGCGACGTGTCAGCGCGCCTCATCGGGCAGCCGTTTTCGATGTTCGAGTTTACACACCTGGGAGCGCTTGTCACCGCGGCGGGGGGAGCGTACTTGCTGTTCGTCGGGTACCGCCTGATTCCCGAGCGCGTGAAGCCGACGGACGACCTCACCGATGATTTCCAGATGGGTGAGTTCCTCAGCGAGGTCGTGGTGCGAGAAGATTCGCCTCTCGTCGGGCAGACCGTCGGGCGCGTGTTCGAGAAGCTTCATCTGGATGTCGACATCGTCCAGATTATCCGTGATAGACAGCCGTTTCCGGCTCCCGTCATCAACAAAGAGTTTCGAGCGGGAGACGTGCTCATGCTGCGCACGAATCGTCCGACCCTTGTTGACCTGATGGCGTCGCAGAAACTTGACTCGCTCGCCCAGGTGAAGATCACCGACGAAGATTTTGGCGCGGGGGAGAGCAGTGAGGTACTGGTGGAGCTGGTGCTTCTCTCGGATAACCCGCTCGTCGGGGAAACGCTGCGCTCGGTTCGCTTCGCCCAGCGATACGACGCGTTGGTTCTGGCGATCCGGCGGAGCGGGGCCACCATCCAGGAGCGAATCGACGAGATGGTGCTGGAAGGCGGCGACACCCTTCTCGTACAGGCGTCTCCATCGGCGATGGCGCGGTTTACGCAGAACCGAACCTTCATCGTCGTGCAGGACCGTGCGCCGGATGTGCGTCGGGAGAAGATCGGCATCGCTCTGGCCGTATTCGCTGGCGTGATCGTCGTTGCGGCGCTGGACCTTCTACCGATCGTCGTTGCGGCGCTCGTAGGCGTTCCCGCGATGCTGGCGACGGGGTGCATTCGGCCGACCGAGCTCTACGGCGCGGTGGATTGGAGCGTGATTTTTCTTCTAGCCGGCGTCATTCCTCTCGGTATGGCATTGGAGCGAACAGGGGGAGCGGCGTACCTGGCCCATCTTTTCGCGGGACTGGGAGAGAACTGGCCGCCCTTCCTTCTGCTGCTCCTGTTTTACCTTTTCACTGCGCTCATCACGGAGGTCATTTCCAATAATGCGAGTGTGGTGCTGATGATACCGGTCGCTGTGGACGCGGCGGTGCTGACGGGAGCCAATCCATTCGCATTCGTGATGGCGGTCACGTTTGCCGCGTCAACGGCCATGCTCACGCCGGTCGGGTATCAGACCAACCTGATGGTGTACGGCCCGGGCGGCTACCACTTTACTGACTTCTTCCGGGTTGGCGGGCCGCTGCAGGTGTTGCTGGCGATCGTAACGTGTGGTGGGATTTACATGATCTGGGGACTGTAACCCGGCGAGCGGCCGGCACACGGTCTCGCCCATTGAGACGAAGGTCGTTGCGCCGTATACTTTCGAACGGATCGTTCTTCCCCTGACTTCCTCCCGGTTCTCTTATGCAAACCCGATCGTTCGGCTCAACCGGCCTCACCGTCACCTCGATTGGCCTGGGCCTTGCCGCGCTGGGACGACCTGGCTACATCAACCTCGGTCATGGCGATGACCTTGAGGGGCGCCGCGAGGTCGAGGCGCTCGAGCAGCACACGCACGATATGCTCGATGCGGCGTGGGATCTTGGGATTCGCTACTTCGACGCGGCTCGCTCCTACGGAAAAGCGGAATCGTTCCTCGGGTCCTGGTTGCGGTTGCGAGGACGTGCCGGGGAGGACGCTACCGTGGGGTCGAAATGGGGCTACACGTACACGGCCGACTGGCAGGTCGATGCCGACGTGCATGAGGTGAAGGATCACTCGCTAAGCGTGCTACAGCGCCAGTGGCCCGAGAGTCGGGAACGGCTGGGCGAACACCTCGATCTCTACCAGATTCACTCGGCAACGCTCTCGACCGGCGTGCTCGAGGACGACCAAGTGATGGGAGAACTCGCCCGCCTGAAGCACAACGAGGGCATTGCGATCGGGTTATCGCTCAGTGGCCCGAACCAGGCCGACACGCTCGAGCGGGCGCTGGAGGTGAAGGTCGACGGGGAGCAACTGTTCGATGCAGTGCAGGCGACCTGGAATCTGCTGGAGCCGTCGGCCGAAACGATGCTCCAGGCCGCGAGCGATGCTGGCCTCGGCGTCATCGTCAAAGAAGTGCTTGCAAACGGTCGATTGACACCACGAAACGATCGGGAAATATTTTCGGATCGATTTTCGCTGTTAAAGAGAGAAGCCAGCCGCCTGGATACGACGGTCGATGCACTGGCTATGGCCGCTGTTATCGCGCAGCCGTGGGTCGACGTCGCCCTGAGCGGAGCCGCGACGACCTCCCAACTTCGCTCGAATGTGGCGGCGCTGGACGTGCATTGGGATGACACGGCTTCAAACGCTCTGGCTGTTCTCGCTGAGGAGCCGTCCCAGTACTGGGACACACGCGGAAATCTACCCTGGAATTGAGGGCGATAGATTTGCGGCTCGCGGCCGAGATCCCGGCTTTATCTTAGAATTTCCTTTCTTCACCCAACATGCATGATGATGTTGGATATGTGACGGAAGTCAAGGGAACGTCGTACCGTAATAGGGCTTACGATTTCTCCATGAGCGAGAAGATCACACAAGCTTGATCCAACAGCGCATAGAAGCCGACCCTCGGGCTCTCGTCTTCCGCTCGACGCACCGTCCCCGGCTCCATCATCCTGGTATGAGAGGAGGTGAGTCGAAGCGTCGAGTGCTCAATTGTACGCCTCGTGGAGCGTGCTCAAAACGAGCCTCCCTGCTGCTCGACGGTTCCCGCGACGTTCCCTGAAACGCGCTCTCTCTAGTTCCCCCCTCTCCACCATTTCGCTCCCGGCCCCATGGACCTGACCCCATCTGACGTACGAAATCATTCGTTCTCCCGAGCCCTTCGGGGATTTGATGCTGAGGAGGTCAAATCGTATCTCCAGACCGTCGCCGACGAACTCGACACGCTGTCCGGTGAACGGAACGAGATGAAGTCTCGAATCGAGAAGCTCGAGAGCAAGGTCGAGCGGTATGGAGCCGTGGCTCGCGTGCTGGACGAAACGATTGACGACACGAACCGCTCGACGGAGGAACTCGTCCGCGATGTGAAGGCGAAGCTGGATGCGGCGAAGGAGGACGCAGAGGAGGTGGCGCGGAATGCGGAGGAGCAGGCGCGCGCGATCCGTCGCAAGACGGCGCAGCTCCACGAACGGATTCGGCAGGAGGCCGACGAGGTCACCGAGCAGCGCCGCGACCTGGCCCGCCGACAGCAGAAGCTGATGCAGATTACGGCCCAGCTCACAGAGCTGGCTGGTGGGCAGATCGACGCGGAGGCATCCTCTAGCGACGGGGCGGCGAACACCTCCACGACGCCGCCGACGCTCTACTCGGGTGGCCGCCCGCAGGAGGAGGCGGGGCAGAAGGAGAAGAAAGAGAAGACGAAGCAGGAGTGGATCGACTCGCTCTTCCCGAACCGCCTCGGTGCGGGGGACGCACCACAGCCAGAGCGGGAGCCGGCACAATCCACGTCAGAACCCACGTCACAGGAATCGGAGGAGCCGGCAGAGGGGCAGAAATCATCGGGCTCGTCTCACTTCGAGGCAATCAAGCAGGATGTGAAAAGCCAGGGGGGACAGAAGCAGGCGCGCCCGTCAGCCTCGGACGATGATGAGGATGGGCCGTCGACGAATGAACTGGAGCGCATCTGGGATATTTTTGACCAGACGCAATAGTAGGTCTGAAGTTGGAGGCATTCCGCGCCTCTGAAAATCATACAAGACGTTGTGCGGCCGATCTCTCAACTGGGAGATCGGTCGCTTTTTGTTTGGGGATGCTACCGCCGCAACAATTCCGTGAACGGGTCCCCCGCACGTACAACTTCGATATTCGTTCGTGTGTACGTATCACGTTCATTCACACTTGATACATGAAAGAAGCGTCTCAATCTCGAGACCGCGTCACGTCCATTTTCTTCGGTGGAGCGCGTCTCCACGGTGCGGCGTCGGTCTCGTGCTTTGCCGATACACCTGGAGATGACGGATCGATGGCTATGGACTATGTACCGCAACGGATCGCATCGACGCGTTCTTGGATGACTGCACGTCTCCTTCTCGCGGCGACCGCTTTCACCATCGTTGCCTCGTTTGGGAGCGCGGAGTCGACGTATGCTCAGCGCATCGTCGAGGTAGATGGGCCGGGCGATGGAGAAACCACGTACATGATGCAGTCGCCTCGGCCACTCGGGGACAACGTGATGGTGCGCGCGCTGGGCGTGCGGGGTCGCGACGGACAGGTTCGCTATGCGCTCATGGTGCGCAACGTGACAGAAGGAGCGGCCGTGACCCTCATGGCGAACAGCGAGCCCGTCGAGGTTCTACGCACGGACGTGACGACGCGCACTCCTCGCACGCTTTCTGTATACATCTCGCCATCCGGGCTACTGACCCTAGCTCATGCTGCCTCCGCAACCATCTCGATTGGTGGAAACCAGTACCCTTTTCCCGGCGAGGTAAAGGCATCGCTGACGACGATCCACGAGAAGACCCACTAGCGGAAAGGGACACCGTTAGCAACGAAGCAAACGGAAACGCCCCCGAACCGGCGCAGGAGCCGGCGGGGGCGTTCTTGCTATAAACCGAGGAATCTCAGGAGTGAGATGGGCACTGATTAGCCCTTCGTCGGCGAGTTGTACTGTGAGAGCACTCGAAGCGTGTGGGTCCGTACGGTCGTCGAGGGATCCGACTGGAGATGCCGCACGATCGCACTCACCTGGGATTCTAGCTTATCCATTGCGTGAAGGGCATCAAGGGCGCCCATTCGCACATCGTCATTCTGGTCCTCATCGAAATACATTCTGGAGAGGCGATCGGCGAAGTACGTCGGGTCGATTTTCGAATTCTCGCGATCGGCGAACTGTTGAATCAGGGAGATTCCCTGTTTTTGTGTTTTCGGGTCATCGGAGTTGAGCATCTCTACGATTTGAGCCTGGACCCGTTGTGTGTACACGGCGTCCGGGGAAGCCGAGCTCTGCGCAAACGCGGAGGGAGCGGCGAGAAGCAAGAGCGCGAGGAATGCGGCGGCGGAGCGGAAAAAGAGATGTCGATACATGGCGAAGATAGTGTTTGCTGATGCGAGCACGAGAAGGTGACGCTGAAAACATGGACGCAGTCCGCGGTGCTGCGTCGCCAACGCCACTTTTAAAGCGTATTGGAAAGGAAAAAGGTTACAGCGCTCTGGCAAAATGTGCCTCGTGATGTCCCGGTCTTGAGCGGGCTCGATGGATCAAGCTGAACCGAAGGGTGGGTGCACAGGTAGAAATTTTCCATGTGATGCCGGTCCTGCGACGACCGCTCTGCGTCTCCTCTTTTTCCGTCAGATCGCTCCGTGAGCACCGACGTCCCGTCTCGCAAAATTATCCACGTCGACATGGACGCGTTCTATGCGTCGGTGGAGCAGCGGGACTTTCCGGACCAGTATGCAGGGAAGCCGATTGCCGTAGGCGGTCGGCCGCCGCGAGGGGTTGTGATGACAGCGAGTTACGAGGCGCGTCCGTACGGCGTCCACTCAGCGCAGCCATCGGCCGAAGCAAAGCGCCTGTGTCCGGATCTCATCTTCGTCAAGGCGCGGATGGACGTGTATCGGGAGGTGTCGCGGGACATCCGTGCGATTTTTGAGCGCTACACCGACCTCATCGAGCCGCTGTCGCTCGACGAAGCCTACCTGGATGTGACCGAGCCGAAGCAGGGGCCGCCGTCCGGTACACTGATCGCCCGCCAGATTCGGGAGGCGATTGCAGAGGAAACCGGGCTCACCGCGTCGGCTGGCGTGGCCCCGAGCAAGTTTCTGGCAAAAGTTGCGTCGGACCGAAATAAGCCAGATGGGCTGACGGTCGTGACGCCGGACGACGTGATGAGCTTCATCGCCGCCCTGGAGATCCAGACCTTTCACGGCGTGGGGCCGGTCACGGCACAGCGGATGCGGAATCTCGGCATCCATACCGGAGCCGATCTGCAGGCGGTCGACGAGTCCGACCTGGTGAAGCACTTCGGCCGTCGAGGGCATTTCTTCTACCGGATCGCTCACGGACGAGATACGCGGCCGGTGCGCCCGAATCGAACCCGGAAGTCGGTCGGTGCCGAGCGCACGTTTCGTGACGACATCGCGGAGCCGGAGGTCATGATGGAGCGTCTGGAGCCGCTGGCCGAGCGGGTGATGCGGCGCATCGAACGAGCGGAGCGCCGGGGGCGCACAGTGACGCTCAAGATGAAAAGCTTCCGCCACGAGGTGTCGACCCGGCAGGTCACGCTCGACCGGTTCGTCCGCTCGCAGTCCGACCTGCTTGCCATTGCCCGGCGCCTGCTTCACGACCCGCACCCACCCGAGGAGCCTGTGCGGCTGCTGGGGCTGTCGGTCTCGAATTTGACGGATCCGGAAGCGGAAGTCTTTGCCGTTCAGATGGAGTTGCCGTTTCCTTGACGGTTTTCGCTCTGTTGATGTCTCATTTTTTTGGACGACCAAAAAAACGAGACGCAAAAAAAGTCGCACCAACTGGCACTAGATCGCTTCGCTCACGTCGCCGGCGGTCCGCGCTTCGTCTAGCGCTACGACTCCGCCGCAGAACGAATCAAACTCGCCCGCACGGCGGGCTCAGACACGGATTCGTTCTGGTTTGCGGCTTCGTCTCCGCGCTCAAGACGACGAACCGCGCAAGGCCGGGGGGACCGCTCTTTCGTTCGAGCCTGGTGTCCGTGCCGCTCGTTCGATTTGCTCACATCGCCGAGAGGCGGCTTCTGGTTCAGGGACCACGACCTCAGGAGCCGGCCATCGTTTCGGCCCTCGCGAAGATCGGCGGCTTGGAGGGATCGGGAAGCGGAGCGTCCCTACATCTCCACGTTTCGAAGATTAGCAGATCGGTAAGAAGGGGAAATTCTCCTTGTTTGAGCCCTTGAAGCAATGCGGTCCATCATTGTTGGACTGCTTCTAAAAGGGGCGAGTTTGGAGAATTTCAGCGGAGCGAACCGGGCCCTCAGCCGATCTTCGGCAGGCCTTGACCTTTTTTATTGCATGAGTCGCTTCGCTCGTCTCTGCTGGTTTTTTGGTCAAGCAAAAAACCGGCACTGAGGAATGGGACAGCGTTCTCGATCCTTGGTGTCTCATTTTTTGGATCGTCAAAAAACGAGACGCAAAAAAAAACGACCCGGCGGTCCGCGCTTCGTCTAGCGCTGCGCCTTCGCCACGGAACGAATCCAAAGGGCCCGAAGGGTCATCCCGGCGACTCGCGAGACAAGCTCGCTCAAACAAGGATTCGTTCTGGTCGTGGCTTCGTCTCCGCGCTCAAGACGACGAACCGCGCAAGGCCGGGGGTACAGCTCTTTTGTTCGGGCCCTGGCACCTTTGTCGCTCGTTCGCTTCGCGCACATCGCCGGGAGGTTGCCTCTGGTTCAGTGACCGCGACCTCAGGAGCTAGTCGTCGTTTCGGCCCTTGGAGACGTTCGCCGCGAGGACGGGAGCGGAGGCGCCGCGTCCAATCGCTGGTTGGTCTGCCGGTTAGCGAAAACGTTTGGTGGGAAATGCTCCCTGTCCGCAGACCTCGAAGCAGCACTGTCAATGACTTGCAGATCTCCCTCAGAGAGGTCAAGTTTGGAGCATTTCAGCGGTGCCAGAGCGGACGTCAGGCGAAGGTCTCCCCGGCCTTGACCTTTTTTGCCGGTTTTTGGGTCAAGCCAAAAATCGGCACCAGGGAGTGGGAGAGCGTACTCGACCTGCAGTGGCTGAATTTCCTGACGACCAAGAAAGCGAAACGCCAAGTCAAAAACGGTCGAGGCGATTGGGGGCGGCTTCACGGCTGTGATGTCCAGGTCAGCCATCTTGAAGAACTGTAACGATCGGCATGTCACATACCGAGCCCAATTGACTCTATCATCAGTCACTCATATTGTACACATGCATGTGTAAAAGATGAGGGGCGCTTGGTGTCGGGACTGAGCGCTCTTCTTCATTCGGTTGGAAGGGATCAAGACGGTGGATGGGTATGGACGTCGGATGTGTGCACATTCCCCATGTCGGAGCGTGGGCGATTCGAGAGTGCGAGGGGCAAGACGATCTGGGGGAACTGGTTGTTGTCGAGTCGGGGCGTGTGGCGTCGGCGTCGGTTGCGGCGCAGTCGGCCGGAGTGGAGCGCGGCATGACGACGGCCCGCGTGCGAACGCTCTGTCCGGACGTCACCGTGCGGCCGCGCGACCCCGCGCTGGAGGCGGCGGCGTGGCAGCGCGTAGAGGCCCGGCTGAATGAAGTAACTCCGTACGTGGAGACGGAGTCGCCGGGTCGTGCCTTCGTGCGCCCGCATCGGCGTGCACGCCTGGCTGAGGTGATCGATGACTTGGGCGCGCGGGCGGCCCTGGCGCCGTCGCGGTCGGTCGCTCAGCTGGCAGCGGGGAAGGCGATTCGCGGCGAACTGCTGAAGATTGACGCGGAGCACGTGACGAGCTTTCTGCGCCGCCTGCCGGTCGGTGCGCTGGCGGAGGCCGTCGTGCCGGCGGACGTGGCGGAGCAACTGGCTCTGTTCGGGTACGGGACGGTCCACGCGGTGCGTGCGCTGTCGAAGCGCCACCTCACCGCCCAGTTCGGGGATGACGGCGCTTGCCTCCATGCGTTTCTGCATGATGACGATCCGCCGATATCGGCGTACGTGCCGCCGCCCTCGATTTGTGAGTCGTACACGTTCGAGCACACGCACGACGAGCCGGGACGCATCGAGACGATCCTGGTCGAGCTCGTCCAGGATGCCGTCAAGCGGCTGGAGCGGCGGACGACGCAACGGCTGACGGTGCGGCTGGAGGAGCGAAATCGGCAGACGCAGACCGCCGCGCGCACGCTGCGCGAACCCAAGGAAGATGCCGGGGATCTCGCCGGGCTGGCGTCTACGCTGCTCCACACGCTCGTGCACGACGGCATGCGGGTATCTGCGGTGTCGGTCGAGCTGGGGGCGCTGGCGACGCCGGCCGGTCGGCAGGGGCGCCTTTTCAACGAGCGGCCCGGCGTGCGGAAGGTGATCGAGGCCGTCGAGCAGCGCTATCCTGGCGCCGTCCAGCGGGTCGTGACCGAGGCGGCCGCCATTTTCGACGAAGACCGATATGACTTCGTGCCCGTCCGAACGGCCTGATCTCTACCTCACCCGCTCGTTTCTCCACATGGTTGCTACCGCCGAGTTTGACAAATGCGACGCGTCTTTTCATCCATCGAGGTCGAGTGCCGGAATGACGTGCCCGCACGGGTGCACTGGAACGACACCAGCTATCGCGTGGAGTCGCTGGTCGAGTGCTGGGTGGTGGAGACGCGCTGGTGGGCCGACGCCGACTTCAGCCGCCGCGTGTACTACCGCCTCTACACCGACCGCGGCGTGCTAGAAGTCTTTCGCAGCGGCGAGCGGTGGATTCTCGCCCGGGTCTCTGACTGAAAGACAAGGCTAAATTTCGAGTGCGAAAGGCGAAATGGCTGGAAGCGTGAAGGTGGGGAGGTACGGAAGTGTGGAAGTATGAAAGTGTGAAGGTGGGGAAGTATGAGGGTGTGAGAGTTCTCAGCATCGAGCGGTATCGTCAAGCCCGGTACTCTCGATTGGGTCTGTTGTCTATGCCCTTCAGCATCCCGAACTCTGAACTCTGGCTACCGGGCAGTTTGATTGCACTACGGAATGTCTCCGTCCGACATCGAGAAACCGGCCTCGTCGGTCTCATGCGTCTCGGAAATGAAGCATTATCGTCGAGAAATAACGCACTCTCACACTCCCATACCCACATACTCCCACTCGTTTCGGAGCAGCTGCGCCGGGGAATGTTGACGGGACACAGGCCCGAGTGAAAGTGTCCGGCAGCCAGCCCTGAACGCTGAACCTTGAACTCTGAACTTTGAACGCTGAACCCTAAACTTTAAGCCTTTTCCCTATCGTTCACCTTCACACCCGAAGCTGGTTTTCTTTTCAGGACGGCGGGTCGTCGCCGGAGGATCTGGCGCGGCGGGCGGCGGAACTGGGCATTCCCTCCGTGGCGCTGACGGATCGGCACGGCGTGTACGGTGCCGTGCGTTTTCAGAAGGCGTGTCGGGAGCACGGCGTCCACCCGGTGATCGGGGCGGAGGTGGACGTCGCACCGGTCTGGGACGAGGAGGACGCCGGGGCCAACGCAGCACCACTCGTGCTGCTGGCCGCCTCGCGGGATGGGTATCAGCACCTCTGTCGCATTCTCACGGCGGCGCACCTGCGGGACCGGGAGGCTCCCTTTGCCACACTGAGCGATCTGTCCACGCATGCCGGCGAACTATTCTGCCTGACCGGCACCTACCACAGCCGATGTTGGTCGCTGGTGGATGCACGGCGACACGATGGTGCCGTGCGGTGGATCCGGACGCTGGAGCGCATTTTTGGCGATCACCTCTCGATCGAAATCAGCAACCACCTGCGGCCTGGCGACAAGAAGCGGATGCAGCGCCTTGACCGTCTGGCCGAAGCGACCGGCGTCCCGCTGGCGGCCACGGGAGACGTGCGCTACGCCATCCGCGAGCATTACCAGCGGTATGATCTTCTGACCTGCATCCGGGAAGGCGTGACGGTGTTCGATGCGCATCCCGCCCGGCCCCGCAACGCAGAGGCGCTGCTTCGCGGGGAAGCCGCGTCTCGTCGCCTCATCCCGTATCCCGGTGCCTGGGATCGGGCCACCGAGATCGCCCGCGCCTGCCGTGTCGACCTGATCCCGGACGCGCTGACGACGCCCGCCGCACGCTACGATGCTGACCTTCCACCGGAAGCGTACCTGCGGCGCCTCTGTCGCACGGCTCTGCGTGATCGCTACGCGCCGGGCAACCGTGCCGAGGCGCGAAGGCGGCTGAACGATGAGCTTCAGACGATCCGCGACCTCGGGTTGGACGAGTTCTTCCTGGTCGTCCGTGAGATCGTAGAAGAGGCACGCAATCGAGGCATTCGGTGCAAGGGGCGGGGCTCGGCGGCGAACTCGATCGTCGCCTATCTCCTCGGCATCACCGGCGTCGACCCGATCGCCCACAACCTGCTGTTCGAGCGCTTCCTACATCGCGGCCGGAAGGGGACGCCGGACATTGACGTCGACTTTGACTCCGACCGCCGCGATGAGGTGATCCGGTGGATGGAGGAGCGGTTTGGGATCGAGCAGACGGCGATGACAGCGACGCTTGTCACGTACCGCCTCCGGTCGGCGCTCCGCGAAACCGCCAAAGCCCTCGGCTGGCCGCTCGACCTCATCAGCGACCTCACGGCGCAAGTGCCAGGGCGCGGCGCGGCCTACGTGTCGGACTTCAGCGAACGCATCCGGCGCACCCTCGGCGACACGCCGCTCGTGGACACGCTACTCAAGATGACGGCCGCCCTCGATGGTTGTCCTCGTCACCTCGGGCTCCACAGCGGCGGGATGGTGCTCTCGCGAACGCCGCTCGCGCACTACACGCCGGTGCAGCAGTCCGCCAACGGGGTCCGGGTCGTGCAATTCGACAAGCACGATGTCGAAGCTCTCGGGCTCGTCAAGTTCGACGTGCTCGGGCTGCGCATGCTGGCGACGCTCAGTGAGGCAACCGACCTCATGCGGCGGCACCAGACCGATGCGGCACAGGACGCACTGCCGCTCGACGATCTGCCGCTTGACGATGTGCAGACCTTCAATCTGATTCGCACGGGCAAAACCGTCGGTCTTTTCCAGATCGAGTCGCAGGGGCAGATGCACCTGCTTGCCAAGCACCAGCCGGAATCGTTCGGTGACCTGATTACCGAAATCGCGCTATTCCGACCGGGGCCGCTGCAGGGCAACATGGTGGATCCATTCGTGCGTCGCCGCCGGGGGCAGGCGAAGGTCACGTACGACCATCCGTCGCTCCGGCCGATTCTCCATGACACATACGGCATTATTCTTTTTCAGGAGCAGGTGCTGGAGGTTGCGCATCAGTTCGCGAACATGCCGCTGGAGGATGCCGACAAGTTTCGGCGGCTGATGTCGTCGTTCCGCGATCCCGGCGAGATGGAGGACATGCGGCAGCGGTTTGTCGACGGAGCAGTCGAGAACGGTGCGACCGAGGAGACCGCGCATAGCGTGTTCGACAAGGTGGCGGGCTTCGTCGGGTACGGGTTCTGCCGCAGTCATGCCGCCGCGTTCGCGCAGACGGTCTACCAGTCGGCCTACCTGAAGGCGCACCATCCGGCGCCGTTCTTTGCCGCAGTGATGCAGCACCGGCCCGGCATGTACAGTCAGATGACGCTCGAAGAAGAGGCGCGGCGGTTCGGAGTCGTGATTCGTGGGCCCGACATCCACCGGTCCGGGGTGCGCTTCGATCTGGAGCCATGTGCGGATGCCGGTACCGGGTGGGCGATTCGCAAGCCTCTCGCCAGCGTGAAGCACGTGTCGCCGGAGGACGCACAGGAGATCGTGTGGGCGCGCCTCGACGGGCCGTTCGAATCGGTCGAAGATCTGTACACGCGGGTGGCCATGGACGTGGATGCGTTTCGCAGTCTTGCGCGGGCCGGGGCACTCGACTCAATTTCCGGCTCCAGTCGTGGAGCACTCTGGGAGGTAGGCGTACTGCACCAGCGCCTCGGTGAGCCCGGACGGCAGCTGGATCGAACCCTGTTCGACCAGCCGGTTGTGGTGGAGGCTGATGTGCCAGACCTCCCCGAACTCGATGAGTCCGAGCGTCTGAGCTGGGACCTGCAGACCCACGCCGCTGCACGCCGTCACCCGATGACCCTCGCCCGGCGGACGCTGCAGGACCTGGAGATCCGGACGGTCGACACCTGCTTCCGCTTCGGGCGCTACGTCCCGCTCAACCCGACGGGGCCTCCGCCACGGCTGACGGTGGCCGGCCTCGCGATCCTTCGCCAGAGACCCTCATCGGCGTCTGGTGTCACGTTTCTCACGGTCGAGGACGAAACGGGATTTATCCAGTGCATTGTATACCCGAAAGTCTGGGCCGCCTACGAGCACGTCCTCACTGCCGGGCATGTCATCGTCCGCGGCCCGCTTCAGGTGGATGGAAACTGGCGCGGCCTCGTCGTCGAAGAGGCGTGGCGTCTCGACGGCATCTTCGGCGGATACGAAGGCCATCCGAGTGCTTCGGGCGGACGCGATCGCTGGATCCGTGGGCTGAGCTCGGAGCAGGAGGACACGACTCCGACTCTGTTGCCGGATTCATCATCGGAGGGCTCTTCCGTTGACTAATGCTGATCGCGGGAATCCACGAGACTCGCGTTTGAGGTGAGCACGTCGGTCATGCGCCTGACAGCTCCACTGGCTCGGTGCGTCGCCTCATTCTGCAGGACAAAAACGCCTGTTTGCGCAATGGTCGCGCATAAAGAATCAGCGGCTCGGTTCCGTAGAGGCGGGTATATCGGGACTTCGACGGGAAAACAGAGATGCGCTATGACCTCTCGGAGCATCAGGGGCAGGCGCTTCCTTGGGCCAGGAAGGCACCGGAGTCACCGACGTGTTGCGAGCAGAGGAAGAAGTTCGGTCGTTCCCGCCCAGCCAGGATGGAAGCAAGTGCCTGATCGAAAAGGGCGACGGATCCGTCCTCCGAGTAGCATCCGGCGAACGGTCGTCATCCGTGCAGCGGGACAAGACGAGCTGAAGTGGGGAAGACGAATCCATATCGGGGCAGAAAAGAAGGGGGCGCAGCCGATAAGAAACAAACGGATTGGCGAACACCAAAGCAATGATGCCTGTCACCAGCAGAGCACAGACAGGGGGCGTTCGGATGGTCCATGCGTGGAGTTCACTAGGAAGACGACGAGAATGATGCCACGTTGCAGCAGGTGTCGATGAGAGCGTATCGATGAAGAACGGGTACTTGCAGGCGTCGCCCGGTACAGGCAAACAGAGAAGTATCCTAGACCCCGCCGGTCGCAGGGTGAAAACGAAAGCGCCTCGTCGCATCCTTGTTACAGTCTGGCCGGAATGAGATAGCGACTGCATCGATCCAACCTGCGAATTCGATGCGAGCGACCGACCTGGTTGCATCGCGGATCCATCCAATCGAGGTTGTAATCATGACACGTCATTCAAGGATTTCCATCTGCAGTCGCTCGATGCCCCGGCGATCCCTCGTCCTTCCGGCTCTGATCGCCGTCGTGTTTTTCATTACGAAAGCCGCTCTGCCCGCTCACGCACAGGTATCGGGTTCGCCGGATGCTGCGCTTGAGTCGGCCGTGAGTGCCGTCACCGAGGCCGGATTGTCGGTTGAACAGGGGGATGCGGTTCGCTCCATTCTTGAAGAAGCAGAGCGAGAGCCCGGCGCGCTGTGGACGGCAGCCGGGGCGATTCATGCAGAGCTCGGAACGACCGGCACGCTCGCCTACGCTCAGGCATTGCAGGCAAACCGTATCGAGCGACGCGCTGATCGTCGGTCGGGTCGAGGCATGAGGGGACAGCGGCATAGCCCGAGAGGACCAGGCAGGGATGCCGATTTCGTCGGTCCGGGATTGAGTGACCTGGATCTTACGGACGAGCAGCAGTCGCAGATTGCTGAGATTCGGTCGACGTACCGTCAAGAGATGCGTGCACTCCGAGATGATGCCGGGCGCCCCTCCGCAGAAACACGGGAGGCGATGCGCTCACTCCGAACGGAGATGCGATCGGAAATCCGAGCTGTTCTCACGGACGAGCAGGTACAGCAGATCGAAGAACGCCGGTCGGAGCGGCGAGGCCAGCGCGAGGTGCGTCGGGCGGAGAGTCTGGAGGCGCGTAACGAGGTGCTGAAGCTGAACGAAGAGCAAAAGCAAAAACTCGACTCGCTCAGATCCGCACATCAACAGGCACGAGCGGAGATGCGTGGACAAAGATCGAGCGTCGATCGCCGTGCCCATCGTACAGCGGGCCGGGCAGCCATCGCCGAAATTTTGGACGACGATCAGGAGGCGATCGTGACGCTGCACCGTGCACTTCGTGGCGTGATGCTGGGTGGGGACGGGCGCCCACGTGGACCTCGAGGGGGCGGGCGATAGATCAGGGCGTGTTACCAGAGCCCGTGTGTTTTAACAGCTCCGGTCGTGCCCGCCTATCATTGTGCGCGGTTGCGCCGGGGCTGTTTTTCATCGGTCGACCGCGCCGTTGATGTTGTGGGAGTCGATTGCATAGCCTCCTGAACGCTCGCACTGAGGAAGCGCTCTCCATTTTCGACCTTCTCGATCGCCGCCGATAGGTCTCGCACGTGGCTTCCCTTTATCACATAGGCGTCTGCGCCTCGGGTGAAAGCCACCTTGACGTATGCAGGTTCGCTGTGTGTCGTGAGTACGATGATGCGCGTCTGGTACTCGCGGGAGGACAGATCCTTCAAAACCTCGAGTCCGTTGCGGCCGGGCATCGTCAGGTCGAGGATGAGCAGATCGGGCTCGTGCTGTTCGAGCAGCGAGACGACATTAGATCCGTGGTTGGTGGACGCGACGACGGTATACCCCTTCTTCTGGAGAAAAGACTCCAGAATGTCCCGCATCACATCATGATCGTCGGCGAGAAGGACCGTTCCCGGCATGAGGGCACGCAAGGATGTGTATACAAGTGCTCATGAAAAGCCAGATGCACGGACCATCACAACATGGGCATCGACTTAAGAAGGCGCAGTAGAGTAGCGTGCGCCGCGAAGGCCTGCTAATTTTAGCACGCATTCAAGGATTTAAATGTAAGGGGGCCTGCATAAACAGGCAATCCATATGTGTTGCGTTCGCGAGATATTGGCTATTTTGCATCGGCTGGAAGGGTCGCGCTGATCCGCGTTCCTTCTCCGGGTTCAGATGAAATGTCGAGTTTGCCACCGAGGCGTTCTGCCCGCTCCGTCATTCCGAGCAGGCCCAGGGTTGGCGTTTCGCTCCGTTGCCATTCGGCGAGGTTGAAGCCTTTTCCATGATCGATCACATGGATGCGGAGAAAGCGGTCGTCGTGATCAACAATCACCTGTGCCGTCTGGGTATCAGCGTACCGGGCGACGTTGGTCAACGCTTCTTGCGTAATGCGGAAAGCCGCGGTTTCAAGAAGAGAGTCGAAGCGCGACTCGGGGTCGATTTCGCTCGAAAAGTCCACTTCGATGCCGGTGCGTTCGGTGAATTCATCAACCAGCCAGGGAAGGGCGGCCGACAGACCGATATCATCCAGGATTTTAGGACGAAGACTTCGGGAGACCTGGCGGAGCACCTCAGAGAGTGTTTCCGTCAGATCGTTGACATCAGCGAGCAGGTCGACCGCCTCGTGAAGATGATCTGGGTCATCTTCTGAATTGGCATCGAGGACCATCTCTACCTCCTGCAGCTTGAATTGCAAGGCAGTCACGAGGCCGCCCGTTTCATCGTGCAGTTCCTG
Organism: Longibacter salinarum; assembly: GCF_002554795.1. Taxonomy (NCBI): domain Bacteria; kingdom Pseudomonadati; phylum Rhodothermota; class Rhodothermia; order Rhodothermales; family Salisaetaceae; genus Longibacter; species Longibacter salinarum. The sequence goes on from NZ_PDEQ01000007.1 coordinate 200,878, forward strand.
GGCGACTCGCCGTCGCTCATCTTCCTGGGCTTGAAGGAGCTGCTGGGACATCGCGCGCAGTTCCTCGACCGCCTGCGCATTGTTGAGAGACACCGCTGCCTGCGCGCCGATTGACTGTAGCAGGGCGTGATGTCGATTCTGAAACGCCGAGGTGACAACATCGCTAGTGGCGATCAAAACCCCCATGACCTTGTCGGCCGTCGTGATAGGGGCCGCGATGAGTGATTTCGCGCCGTCAAAGAACGGGTGTTCGAGCTCTGGATGACGATGCCGCGTCATCGGAAGGTGCGTGATGCGTGGGGCTTCGAGGTTGTTATAGATCTCCGAGAATGGACCGTGCGTAAGCTGAATTTCGACATGCCCGTCCGGCTCGACCGAGATTGAGTTTTCTCCTTCGTCCACGTCGTTGGTGTGAAGGCGGCAACCGGCCGCTCGGTCATCGCTGGCAATGAGTCTCGCTGTGTCGCCATCGATCGTCCAGAGAGACGCTTTTGTGGCGGCCGGGAGCGTGTCTCGTGTCCCGGTTACGACGCGCCCGGCCACGACGTCGCTGTTGAGGTGGGTTTCGAGTCCGCGGCTGACACGGATGAGCGTCTGAAGTTCGCTGTTGAAGGCTTCGTTTCGGGAAACGGCGTGGAGTAGCGCATCTTCCGCCTCCTTTCGCTTCGTGACGTCACGGAAGACCGCGAGCACGCTCGGCTGGGTGCCGATGTCCACGTGCCGAGCCGAGATGTCGACGAGCACGGGAGAGTTCTCGTCGTCCGATGTCTGAAGAGGAACGTGGTAGCCCCGCCATTCTCCGCTTTCAACGACATGTTGCAGCCAATCGACCCAGTTCGTGGCATCCACGTCGCCTTGTGCGATGGAGTTGGCCTGCAGCGTACGGTAGTGGTGGCCGATGATCCGGTCGCGTGGACGGCCAAGTAGGTCTTCCATCGCCGTATTGCAATCCGTCACGCGGCCCGTTTCCGGGTGCAGAACCGCGTAGGCATCAGGGGCTGCGGAAAACAGGTCGCGAAACCGTCGCTCATTTTGCTTCACCGCCTCCTGAGCGCGCTCACGTGCCATCCGCGACTCGATCCACTGGCCGAGTAGTTTCATGTACTCGTTGGCCTGATGCGACTTTCTTCGGAAGGCATCAGACTGGCCGGCGAAACTGAGTATGCCCCATCGCTCGCCATCGAGGCGCAACGGAATGCCCGCCGTATGGAGTGTGCCTTGCAGAGATTGAGGTCCGTCGAATGGGAAGTCGAGAGGACCGTCAAAGGATTCGTATAAAGGCCATTCGTACGGAGGGCTGTCAAATACGCGAGAGCAAAACCCGGACAATTCGATTGTGGTGCCTTCTGCAGGGGCAATACTTCCGGCACTCTGATCGATACGCATTTGGTCGTCCTGGACGGTGGCCAGGATGCTCATATCGGCATTCAGGTACTCGCGTCCGCTCTGGAGAAGATGCTGAACCTTTCGTCCCGTGGGCATATCGTCCTCCACGCTGATCGAGTGGATCTGCCGGAGGGCTTCGAAGTTTTCCGAGAGCCGCTGTTGGGTGTCGTGTAATTCGGAAATATCGATTCCGATGCAAACGACCGAGCGGTCGCCTTCGATCTCAACCGGAGTAGCCGTAAACATGTACGGAATTTCTTCTTCATCCGTCTGGACGTGCCCTTTGAAGCGGATGGTTTCCCCCAGAAAGGCATTTCGGATGTGGTCGTTGATTTCCGGGCGCGACTGGAAATCAAAGATCTCCGTGAAGCGGCAGGCGGACACCTGAGAGGCGTCCACGCCGAGAGCCTGGCGAAGTTGTTCGTTCCAGCGCGAGATTCGCAGGTTGTGATTGAGAAGGCAGAATAGCCCGGGGAGATGATTGATCGCGTGGTCTACGAACGCGCGTTCTCCCTCCAGCGCAATCTCTGCCGTCCGTTGGCGTGTGACATCCGTCGCCGATCCAGAGATCACACACGTTCCGTCGGGGAGAGCTTCCACCCGAAGCGACACGCGAAGGTGGCGGATGTCTCCGTTTGCATCTAGGACGCGGACGTCGTGGCGGGTGTCGCCGTTTTCTTGCCAGAATCGCGGGACCTCGTCCAGGTCTTCGGGGACGAGGAAGGATTTGACGTGTTGTCCCATGACCTCGGCTGGATAGTACCCGGTCGCATGAGCAACTGCCGGGCTGACGTACCGGATGATTCCATCCTCGTCCAGCTCGAACACGATATCGTTTCCGTCTTCGAACAGTCGTTTGTGGCGCGCCGTCAGGGCCCCGATCTCCTGGATCTGCGATTGAAACGCCTGGTGAAGCGAGAGCAAGGACCCGACCGCAAGCAATAGATGCGCTGTGAGTCCGCGCAGGGACGCCGGATTCGGGTGGTCGATGAGGAGCACGCCGGTGGGACCCTCTGGAGTTGGCAGCGGGGCCGCAACCAGCAGGCATGGATCCAGGTCAGGCCGCTCAATGATCACCTCGACATTCGGTGCAGGACTCGGTATCTCCTGGACCATGGCGACGGTCTGTTCATCCATGATCGCCGATAGACAGGCGGTGCTTGCATCTTCCGGGAGCGTGTCCCAGATGTCGGATCGGGCATCCGTTACGTACCGAAACTCGGAATCCGGCTCGTCCTCCGTATCGCCCAACGTAAGAATCGAGCACGATTCGGCGTCGAGATGTTCGCGCAGTCGCTCCAGCAGATTGTCAAAGATGTGCTCCCGATGGTAGCCATGCGCCAAATCCTGAGTTAGCGACGACGTAAGTTCAAGTAGGTCGGCCGTATGCGTCGCGCGGCTTTCGCGCTTCGAGACAGGGACTGACGATACATCTGCATCGACCGGGTGTGTACCGTTCGTTGCGGCACCATTGATCGACGGCGCCGAGCGGGGCTCCAGAGTGACGACGTAGCCGACACACTGCTGGTTGGCGTGTTGTTCTGTGACCCTGAGAGCGAGGATGTCGTCCGTGTTGCACAGGCGAACGTAGAGCGGCTCGCCGGTGTGAGCGTGCGTCTCCAGAGCGTCTGTCACCGAGGAAATAGCTGCGTGGGCTTCCGGTGGTTCTGCCACGGAGTCTGGTCCGTGCTCTACGGCCGCCAGGTTGGGAAGAAGGCCGTCCGATGGAAGAGCGAGCATCTCTGTAAAAGAGCGCCCCATCAGGTCGGACGGTTCCACGTTCATAACCGACGGGGTGGCCGGGCAATGGCCGGTAATTGCACCGTTCGGTTTAACGAAAAGTGTTATTGTGGAAGGAGACGGCATATGCGTATGGGACCTCGACATGGAGGGACGTGCCGAAGCATAAACAATCGAAACAGAAGGATGAGCGGGAAGACCAGTACAGCGTTCGTAGTAAAGTCTTAGTCTGCTGAGCAAGGATGTGCTTCCGCACCACTACGGAGTCGGCGTTTCGTTCAACCGTCCGTAGATGCTGTGCATGGTATCTGTGTGCATGCCGGGAGACGCATGAATAGGCTCAGTTGTGCGATCTTACGAAGCGATTAGCGATTGCTTCGTATTCATTGAGCCGAATACTCGGGTATCCTCGCCCAGAACTTGCAATAAGCGTTCCCCGACGATTTTGCGTCGTTTCTGCAGGTGCCCGATCGACGTTTGGTTGATCCGCCGGGTGAGGATTGCGCTCTCGGTGATCAGGAGAGTCCGCGTTTGCGTTGAGGCCTGCGTTACAGGTGAACCGGTTTGAAGTCGGCTGCAGCGGCATTCCAGAAGTAGACTACGGGCAAGGAAACAATGATCGGCCGCCTGCCTGGGCTAAAATATGGTTTGAAAAGACAGCGCCACATCTGCCCGTGTTTTGAGAAATGTACTTTTTAAATATGTAAAGTTAATAAATTTGAATGAGGATGGATAAAGGATTTCGCCGGATCAGCGCGTGTACGTACAGGTTTTCATACTGGAAATACGTAGAAGTGCGTACGGCGTCCGTAGGAAAAACAGAGCCAATAAAACGGTTAGATTTTACGCCTCTCCGGGTAGATCTGACGGCTGTACGGTTCGCTGATTGACGAGATGGATCAGGTCTGCGGTTCGCGAGACATCAAGTTTTGCCATCAGGTTTTGCCGGTGTTTGTCAACCGTGCGTTTGCTGATGAAAAGCTCGTCCCCGATTTCGGCACTGGTCAATCCTTCCACCACGAGATTCATGACCTCGATTTCTCGCTTGGTCAAGAGGTCGAACCGATCCGTGGTTGCACTTTCTTCCTCCTCATCCGCCATCTCAAGCAGTCGTTCCGGGAGAGACGGGCTAAGGTAGCGTTCGCCATGGATCGCCGCCTTGACTGCGGCAATGAGTTCGGACGGGGCGTCTCCCTTCAGGACGTACCCACGTGCGCCAAGATGAAAGGCACGGACGACGTAGGCATCTTCTTCGTGTCCTGAGTACACGATGGTTCGCGTATTGGGGGAGACAGACTGAATCTGCGTGAGCAAGTCCAGACCACTGATGCCGGGAAGATTCAGGTCGAGCGTCAGTATGTCGGGGGTGTGCTCGCGAAGGGATGGGATCACTTCGCCTCCGCGAGTACATCTTGCTGCGACTCGTGCACCTAATTCACGGTCGAGCATGCCCTGGATTCCGTCGGCGGTTAATTGATGATCCTCAGCAATGACAATGGACGTGAGCATGGAGAGCGAGGATAAAAAAAGAGGACATCTTACCTGCAGTTAAGATTCGTGGTCAAAGAGGATGCCAGCAGCGAAATTATCAAGGTGAATTATTTTGGCGCTCCTCCTGGGGCGGATTTGTATCGTTCATTCGACTCTTTCGCAAACACTTCAGTGTTGTTCAAGTCGTATTTTCGAGTTTGTAAACACATGGAGAAAATGCATTCATCCAGGTGTAAGGATTCTGGCCTGCTAGATGAGGTCAAAGGAAGATTATGCCGGTGCGGATACGGCCTCGTCGTCAATTTGGGCAAACAGGTTGTTGAGTGACTCAATGTACGTCGGATGGCTGAAGATGCCATCACGAAGCTGGTCATAGCGTAGTTCGCCCATCATCGCGATTTGCAGTGCTGAAGCGATTTCTCCACCCTGGGCGCCCAGCACCGTCGCTCCGAGGATGTGTCCGGTCTTGTTGTCGACGACGGCCTCCATGAATCCGCGGGTTTCGTCGGTTTCAAGTGCTCGCGCGACCTGCGACATCGGCAGGTGGGCGACCTGGATGTCGTCGTTCTGCTTGTTTGCTTGCCCGGCAGATAGACCGATGCGCCCGAGTTGTGGGTCGGTGAACACGGTGTATGGCACGAGCCGATTTGTCGTGGTTCGGTCGCCGTCGTGCAGCCAGCGGTCGCGCAGGATTCTATAGTCATCGTAGGAGATGTGCGTAAACGCTGCTCCGCCCGTGACGTCGCCGATAGCATAGATCCCGTCGGTCGATGTTTGCAGCCGCTCGTTTACGGCGATGTGGCCTCGGTCGTCCGTCTCGACGTTAGCTGCATCCAGTCCGAGGTCGTCCGTGTTGGGCTGTCGTCCCGCTGCGATCAGGACGTGCGTTCCGGCCAGGTCTTCGCTCCCCTCCGGCCCGTCCACCGTGACCTGTAGGGAGTCGTCGACTCGCGCGATGGCGGTGATCTCGCTGTGGACGCGAACGTCGACGCCATCATTCTCCAGTACCTCCCACAACGCCTTCGCCGTATCGCGATCCTCTCGGGCCAGCACCTGATCCCCTCGCTCGATGATTGTCACCTCGGCGCCGAACCGGCGAAACATCTGACCGAACTCCAGCCCGATGTACCCACCACCGAGGACGATGAGATGGTCGGGCACCTCGTCGAGCTCCATGATCGTCGTGGAGGTCAACACGCCGTCCAACTCGATGCCCTTGATCGGAGGCATGAACGGGCGGGCGCCCGTGTTGATGACGATGCGATCGGCCGTCACGGTTCGCGTTGACCCGTCGTGCAGGGTTACCTCGACTGTCCGTTCCCCCGTGAACTCGGCATGGCCCTCGATGAGATCTAGCGTCTTGTGGTCGACGAGGGACGAACGGCTGCCGTCCCTGAACATGTCGACGACCTCCTGCTTTCGTTCGCGAATGACGCTCTGGTCTACGGAGACCTCACCCGTCGCAACGCCGAAGTCACTCGCTCGCCGGGCCAGGTGGGCGACGCGAGCGCTTGCCACCATCGTCTTCGTCGGCGTGCAGCCCTCGTTGACGCACGTCCCTCCGACGTGCTTCCGTTCTATGATCGCGACAGAGTGACCCGCCTCGGCCATCGTCCCGGCGAGCGGGCCGCCCCCCTGTCCGGCACCGATGACGAGCAGGTCGTACGATTGGGGGGGCGAGGCGTCGTTGGTAGAAGCAGTCATAAGCTCGAAAAGAAAGAGGCTGAAAGCAGGAGGAGTGGTCGTGTGCGGGCGCGGAAGTGGGATCCGGCTTGGTTACTCGGTCGTGGCGGCGTCGAGGGCAGAGGTACAGGCCGAGAGGCTGCCGAGGCCATCAGGCAGGATGATCACGGGGTCGGCACCCTCGGATCGAGGCAGGACAATCGCCGACCGGCTCCGGGTGGCGCACTGCTCGATCGCGGTGCGGGTCACGTTCAGGTACCGGGCGAGAGATTGGATCGTGCCGAGGGTTTCTCCATCTTCGGCGATACGAAGAGACGACCTCTCAGGGCTGGGAGAGTGGTGTGATTCGTCGGGTCGGAAACGAGGCTGCGTGTCGATCATGGCGAGTGGGCGTCTCGAGTGCAACGGCTATAGGTTGATGCGGGGACAGATCAGGCAGCAGCGGGAAGGTCGTCGAGCTTTGAGCGCAGAAGTTCTTCCATGCGCTGCCGAGCACGGTGCAGGCGAACGCGGACATTGACGCGAGTGAGGCCAAGAGCATCTGCAACTTCGCGCGTCGATCTCTCCTCCAGGTCCCGGATCTGGATGATCTCTCGGTACGACTCCGGAAGTTTTCGGAGCGCCGCGTGAACGATGTCGTAGCGTTCGGATCGTTCGGCTCGCACTCGGGGCGTTTCGTCATATTTCGAGTAGCCATTCGAGCGGAAGTCCCGGGAGCCGATCCACTCCAGGGTCTCGTCTTCCGCGGTGGTGTACCGCTCTTGATCGCGGAAGTGACGGAGCGCGAGGTTCCGCGCAATCCCGCAGAGCCAGGTCGATACCTTGGCGTCGCCGCGGAAGCGGTGCACGGACCGCAGCGCCTGGTAAAGCGTTTCCTGCAGTAGCTCCTCGGCCACATTCCGGTCTTTCACCATCTTCAACAGCAGCCGGTAGACGATATCGCGGTTGCCGTATATCCACCGCTCGACAGCCTCATTCTCCCGAGACCGCAGAGCGTCGAGCGCATCGGAGGTGGGACGACCGGAGACATCGACGCTCGGAGGAGTGGAGGATTCAGCGGACGATCGAGACGACGAAACGAGTCTCAGCATGGGATCAGGACGGTCGAGTTGAGGGAAAAGTGAGCACGTTGCCGGCAACCGATGTGCCTGCACACTCCTTGTAAATGATAGAAGCGTGCCATCCCGATCAGGCGCGAAATATTTTTAGTCCAAGTGTCTATTTATACTGTCTTTGATCAAAAGAAGTTGGCGTGAAGCTGGGTCGGTAGTTCGAGCGTAGTCGTCGGTATGTCGTCGGCGTGACGATATGTCGACGTCAAAATTTTTCGTCCGAGCGAAGGAGCGAGTGGAGCGCGGCTCATGAATCGCCTGCCGACATCGACCCCTCATTGCGTGTCCCGGCGGCAGGCGGTATTCTGTGATTACAACGCTTCCTTTTGATTAGACGACAGATGGGTATGTCCCGGCCCCCCGATTCGGAAGCAAATCCTGTCCTGGATGATCGTGTAGAGGAGCGGACGCGTCGGCTTCGAACCTATGCGCGTCGCCTCGAACTGCTGCGGGAGGTGGATCACGCCATTCTTCGCGCGGAGTCGCCAACGGACATTGCCACGGCCGCCCTGCGCGGACTTCATGGGTTCCTGCCCGCCATCCGGTCGAGCGTCACGATGTTTTGCTTCGATACCAACGAGGCGGAAATTCTGGCGATGTACCGCTCAGGGGAGACCGAGCTGAAACCCGGGATGCGCATTCCCATGGACCACATGCCAACGCCGAAGCCGTTGTACGAAGGCAATCCCGTCTTCGTCGACGACCTGAGTGTGTCGGCTGATACCGTCATCCAGCGGCGGTTGCATGAGGAAGAGGGCGTTCGCTCGTACATGTGCCTCCCGATGCGCGTGGACGGCGAATTGATCGGTATAATGAACGTCGGGGCAAGCGAGCCGAGTGCGTACGGCGTGCACGAGCAGCAGATGGCGCAGGAGGTGGCGAATCCGCTCGCGATCGCGATTCGCCAGGCGCGGCTGACAGAACAGGTTCGTCGTCACTCGGATCGGCTGGAGCAACGCGTCGCCGAACGTACGGAGGAGCTGGAATCATTCACGTACTCGGTGTCCCACGACCTGCGCACGCCGCTCCGGGCGATCGACGGGTATGCGCGGTTGCTGATGGAGCGCAGTTCCGATCAACTCGACGAGGAAGGGGAGCGACTCCTTGGCGTGATTTACGAGAACACGCAGAAGATGGGGCGACTCATCGACGACTTGTTGAGCCTGTCGCGTCTCGGTCGGCAGGAACTGCGACGGCGCGAGATCGACATGCGCGGACTGGTCGAGGAGGCGATGGGAGAAGCGGTGTCCGATGGAGAAGAGGAGCGCGTGACCGTGCAGGTGAGTGATCTTCCTTCGGCCTCGGCCGATCGCGCCATGCTCCGACGCGTCTGGGTGAATCTGCTCTCGAATGCAATCAAGTTTACGCGCGATACGGAAGCTCCTCGCATTAACGTGTATGCGGTCGCTGCCTCCGATTGTGCCGTTCCCGTGGAAGAAGAGGTCGCACCCGGTCAGGTCGTCTACGTCATCGAGGACAATGGCGCCGGGTTCGACGATCGTTATATCGACAAGCTGTTCGGGGTATTTCAGCGGCTGCACGACGACACCGACTTTCAAGGGACCGGTGTCGGTCTCGCCATCGTGGACCGCGTCATCCGCCGGCACGGCGGGTGCGTATGGGCGGAGAGCAAAGCCGGAGAGGGAGCAACGTTTTACTTTACTCTGGGAGCGGATGGAGCGTCGGTGTAACGGGACACGGGAAGAGATGACATAGGACTACGTCGGAATTTTCGCCCTTCGTGCACGTGTATGTGTGACGGCCCTGTCGACATTCTTCTGGTAGACGATCAGGCATCAGACGCCGAACTGGCGCTCCATGCGCTCCGTGGGTTGGAGTCGGTGCGGCGCGTCCATGTCGTGCGAAATGGTGCGGATGCGCTCGACTTCCTGTTCGCTCGCGGCGTGTTTGCGAATCGAAAGGACGAGCCTGCTCCCCGACTGATTCTGCTGGACCTAAAGTTGCCTCGCGTCAGCGGAATCGAGGTTCTGGATGTTCTTAAGTCCGATCCCCAAACGCGCAACATTCCCGTCATCGCCCTGACATCCTCCTGCGAAGCCTGCGATGTGGAGCGGTGCTACGACCTCGGCGTTAACAGCTACGTCGTGAAGCCGGTGGACTTTTCCGCATTTACCGAGACGGTGCAGCGGATCGCGCAGTACTGGCTGACGACGAATGAAGCGCCTGTATGTTAGCACGTCGCCAAGCATAATCCATTTCCCTTGGAACCGCCCGATAGATGGTGCTACATTGTGGTGCACCACCGGTCGTTTTCGTCTTTTTCCGCATCCGCTATGTCTGACGCTCCTTCCCCTCCACGACCGCCTACGACCCATCCGGGAGGCCAGGTGTCTATGGTCGAGACGGACGAGCCCCTTCGGATTGTGTTGCTCGAGGACGTGGCGACCGACGCTGAGTTGATTCAGGCGGAGCTTGCGCGAGAAGGATTTGATTTCAAGGTTCGGCAGGTGACGTCGCGGGATGGGTTCGAGTTGGCACTTCAGGCGGAAACACCCGACCTGATCCTGACCGACTACAACCTTCCTGCCTTCGACGGCCCGGAGGCGCTTGAGATGGCGCTTGAGATGCACCCGGATGTCCCGGTCGTGTTCGTGTCCGGGGCCATCGGTGAAGAGCGCGCCATCGAGACGCTGAAGCAGGGGGCGACCGACTACGTGCTGAAGGATCGTCTGTCGCGTCTCGGTCCGGCCGTGCGGCGGGCGCTGCGGGAAGCGGCCGAGCGAAACGCAAGGAAGCGGGCCGAGGAAGCGTTGCGAGATGCCAAAGATGCGCTTGAGCAGAAGGTTGAGGCACGAACGGCGGACCTGAGCGAGGCAAACGAACGGCTCAAGGCGGAGGTGGAGGAACGCAAGCGGGCTGAGCAGGCCCTTCGCGCTCGCGAGACGGAGCTTTCCGGTATCATCAACTCGGCCATCGATGCCATCATCAGCATCGACGAGCGGCTGACGGTGCACCGATGGAATCCGGCGGCAGAGCGTGCGTTTGGCGTGCCGGCAACAGAAGCTCACGACACGGATATCACGCCTCTTTTGAGCCCCGCCCTCGAAGCCATCGTGCGGTCGTACATCGACGAGAACCCGCCCGGGACGGACACGCGGGACGAAGGTCGGTACGTGAGCGCATCGGACGAAGTCCACGGCATCCGGCGCGACGGCTCCGCCTTCTGCGTCGAGGCCACGCTGTCTCAGATCCATGCACCAGAGTCGTCATCTGAGGGGCGGTATCTGCTCATCCTGCGTGACGTTCACGAGGTCAAGCAGGCGGAGGACCGGCTTCAGCAGCTTCAATCCGAGCGGGTCTACCTTCGCGAAGAAATCGAGAGTGAGTACAATTTCAAAGAGATCGTCGGCGCGTCGCCTCCCATTCAGTCGATTTTTGACGCGATCGATCAGGTGGCAGATACGGAGACGACGGTGCTGGTATGCGGCGAGACGGGGACGGGAAAGGAGCTGGTCGCCCGCGCCCTACACGACCGGAGTCGGCGGTCGGAGGAAACGCTGGTCAAGGTCAACTGCGCGGCGCTTCCCGCGCACCTGATCGAGAGCGAACTGTTCGGGCACGAAAAGGGCGCGTTCACTGGCGCGACGAAGCAGCGGATCGGTCGCTTCGAGCTGGCGGATGGCGGCACGCTCTTTTTGGACGAGATCGGCGAGTTGCCAATGGAGACGCAGTCGAAGCTCCTGCGGGCGTTGCAGGAGCAGGAGTTCGAGCGGGTCGGCGGAGAGGAGACGGTCCACGTCGATACACGCATTATTGCCGCTACGAACCGCGAGTTGGAGGAAGAGGTGGAGAGAGGGTCGTTTCGCCAGGATCTCTACTACCGCCTCAACATTTTTCCGATTTGCCTGCCTCCGCTACGGGATCGGGGCGACGACGTACAGCTTCTCGCAGATCACTTCGTCGAGACCTTCTCTGGTCGTACCGGCACGGAGATCACGGGTATCGATCCCGGCGCACGCGCCATGTTGCAGCGATACGACTGGCCCGGTAATGTTCGCGAGCTGGCAAATATTATCGAGCGCGCGGTCATTCTGGCGCGTGGCGAGACGATCCGTGCCGAGCATCTGTCAATCCAGGCGCGCACGAGCGGTACGTCGCGGTTTCCGACGATGGAAGAGGCACAGTGTCGCCATATCATCGACGCGCTGGAGCGAACCGGCGGCGTCGTGGGCGGCGCCCAGGGGGCGGCTGCAATGCTGGACCTGCCGCGGACGACGCTGCTATCCCAGATGGACCGCCTTGGCATCGACCCGTCCGACTACCGGTAGACGAAACCGCATCGGGTCGGCGGTTGATTGAGGCATCTGCAGGAACGCGTGCGACTCATATTCGTGGATCCAACGGTCCATTTTTCTTCTGTCAGCCCACCTTCCGCATGCTTTCCGACGAATCCCTTCAGGAACTCGAGCGCCACGTCAACGCCTGCGACGAGGCTCGCGAAAAGCTCCAGTCTGCCCTCGACGACGCCGAGTCGGTCGGCACGGATGCCCCCGCGGATAAAAAGGCTGCTGCGCTTGAGCCCGTCGCGGACGCCATCAAGCAATGGCGCGACCATCAAAAGGCCTTCATGGACGCGGTCGAAGAGTCCGAGGCCCCGGACGTCCCCATGGCGGCGCTTTTCCTGAAGAACAAAGCCGACGTGGATGCCACAAACGCCCGCCGCGGTCTGCCCGGCGCGCACGTTGAAGGTACCGACCAGCCGTTCGACCTCGACCTGACCGGTACGCGCGGCACGATCCTCACAAACGCGATTATGGAGTTGTGAGGTGTGAGGTGTGAGGGATGGGGGATGAGGGGAATTGGAGAGAGGGAGAGTGGGAGAAAGGGTGGAGTTGCCCCGGTCCGGTAGATGTAGCTTCTCCAGACCGGTAAATGCCCGCTCCACCGCGGAGGGCACAGCGCAGAGCGCTAGGATCCCCACGTGTGTCGGATGCCGATCCCGTTCGCTTTCAATCCCACAAACAACCGACGATCAACCACCCACAACCAGCGCAGCCGTTACACAAAAGCGCTCTGTCCCGTAATCCCGCGGCCGACGATTAACGCGTTCATCTCGCGGGAGCCCTCGTAGGCGTAGACGGCTTCTGCGTCGGCGAAGAGGCGGGCGACATCGTGTTCGAGGAGAATGCCGTTGCCGCCCATCAGTCCGCGGGCGATGGAAACGACTTCGCGCATCGTGTCGCAGCACCAGACCTTCGCCAGGCTCGCGCGCTCCGGTGTGATGTAGCCGTCCCGGGCTTCTGCGCGGCCGAGCTGCATCACGAACGTCTGCAGGGCCGTCACCTTGCCGAGCATGCGGACGAGCTGATCCTGCACCATCTGGAAGGAGGTGATCCGCTTGCCGAACTGGATGCGCTCGTTGCAGTATTCCAGCGCCTTCTCGTACGCTCCGGCGGCGAGACCGGCGGCTTCCCACGCTACGCCCGCACGGCAGGAGGCCAGCTGCAGGCCGACGTCAGCGAACTTCTCCACGCCGGGCAGCCGGTTCGACTCCGGCACCTCCACGTCGTTGATCTCGATCAAGACGTTCTCGACGGCCCGCTTCGAGATTTTACCCGGCAGCTTCTCCACCTCGTAGCCCTCCGTGCCGAGTTCGACGAGGAAGCCCTTTACGTTTCCGTCCCGCGTGTCACGCGCCCAGATGATGTTGACGTCGGCGAACGTCGCGTTGCCCGACCATTTCTTCGCGCCGTTCAGCACCCAGGTGTCGCCCCGTTTCACCGCTGTCGTCTCAAGTCCGCGCGAGGCATCAGACCCATGCTTCGGCTCCGTCAGCGCCCAGGAGCCGATCATCTCGAAGTCCTCCATCGGGCGCAGGTATTTCTCCTTCTGCTCCTCCGACCCGAACATTGCCAGCGAGCCCATCGACAACCCGGTGTGCACGCCCCAGAAGGTGCAGAACGACGGGTCGACACGCGACATCTCGTAGCTGATGAGGCCGACGGCGATCGGGTCGTCCGGCGGAAAGCTGTACCCGTCGCTCATGACGTCGGCGAAGAGGTCGCCGGCCGCGGGAATGAGGTCGCGGGGAAAGACGCCTTCTTCCCACGCCTCGTTGGCCTGCGGCGCGACCGTCTCTTCCATGAACGACCGGACACGCTGCTTGACGCGCTTCTGCTCGTCCGTCAGGTCGGCGAACACGTCGTAGAAGTCGCCGTCAATGGGCGGTGGTTCCGGGGAGCGTTGAGGCCGAGCGGGGCGCGCGCCATCGGCAAGGCGCTCGAGGTCGCGAGCGTCGAGATCATCGAGCCGGTCGAGTAGGGCCGAGACGTCCGTTTTGTCGGAGAGTCGAGAGAGCGTCTCGGGGTCAATGCCGAGGCGGTCGGGCGTGGCTTCCATAACAAGACAGTTGGTCAACAGGGGGAGACGGATGGGTGTGTATCGTCTTCACCCGTCCTTCGTCCCGTGAGCCCGGCAAAGGTTGCCCGTTCGTTACGGGGAGTCGTTGATGCGTTTGTGCGTTGAAACGTTAGGGCGTTGTACGTTGGGGCGATCGTCGATACGGATAGAGAGGTTGGGATTGCAGATTTAGGATTCAGAATCGGAAAAAGCACCCCCAGGCACTGCTGCTGGATCCGAATGGAGCGAATCCAATCCACAATCCACAACTAACCATCAACATCACGCAGCGCCGTTTCCGCCTGTTTGAGCGAACTGAAGGTCCGGTACTGCCCATCCGGATCCACGATGAAGTGTAGCGGCAACGCGCCGATGTTGAGGGCGCGGCGGGTTTCGTCGGGCGAGCGAGCGATGACCTGCGGGCCTTTTGGGTCGTTCTCGTCCAGGTACGTCTTCCAGGCCGATTTGTCCTCATCGATGGAAAGGTCGAGAAAGCCCACCGATTCCTCGTCGGCCATCTCTGCTTTCAGTCGCTCCAGGTCCGGCTTCTCCGCGAGGCACGGCCCGCACCACGTCGCCCAGATGGTCACGAGGTGCGTTTTACCACGGAGGTTCTTCAGGTGAAAGTCGTCTCCGTTCGGGGTTGCGAGTACGTGTTCTGGGAGGGCACGGCGCTCCTGCTCGGTGAAGTCCCAGATCGTGTTTACCACCGACAGATCGCCCTCGGCCGCCGGGTTCGCTGTGGTCGTTTCGATGCGCAGCGGCTGGGAGAAGAGAAAAACGGCGAAGATGGTCGCTACCGACGTCGTGGCGAGGATTTTCGTGGAGCGCGACAGCTCCGGGCGAGTGACGGCCAGCGTGAGGATGCCGACCGCGAAGAGCACCAGCACGAACGGCAGGTAGAAGAATTTGAAGAGGTCGAAGACGGCGAACGGGAGGAAGAGGACGGGCAGCAGGAGCAGCGGCGTCTCCCGGTTGATGTATCCCGCCGCGCCGAGGCTCAGCGCGCAGATCAGGATGGGAATCCACTTCAGGAGGTTCACATTGTAGATCTGATACGGATTCCAGAACATGAAGACGTAGAACAGCGCCGCCATCACAGCCACCGTCGAGACAAGACCGGCGAGAATGCGAAGGAGATCAGTCTTCTTCATAATGGAGAGAAGGGAAAGGAGAGATCGCTGACGGGTCTGCCGGAGCACGAGGTCGCCCGTCTACGGTTCAGCCCGGACGACACGCTCGGTCATTTATAGACAAAAAGAGATGCCGTCCTAACATCGGGGCGTCGAATGGATGATGCAAGTTTCCCTTCGTTCCTGCTCTCATGCGGCGCGCTGATTCAGTCGCTAGTGACCGTAGCTGATCACGCGCGACACCTTCCACGTGTCGCCAACCTTCCGCCAGACCTGTACGAACGGAAAGGTGCCGCAGTCCTCCCCTTTCGCGGTGTCGTGGCAGAACGTATGTTTGCCGACCTCGATTGCGCCGTATCCTGGAATCGGGTAGACTTCCAGGCTGCCCGGGACGAGTTCACGCGTCAGCCCATTTCCCCGGCTGAAGAGCTCTTCGAAGGCTGCCATATTTTCGTCGTAGGAGGTGAGTCCGGACTTGTCGTGATAGAACTCCAGGTCTCGGGTAAACAGCGTCTTGAGCTGATTGAGATCTCCGCGATTGAACGTGCTGAACATGACGCTGTCCATCGCAGCAATCTCCCGGTGCAACTCATCCGACGGCGGTAGAGGCGGACCGGATTGGCCAAAGGCATGTCCGGTCGAGGTGAACGCCGAGACGGCGAACATCAGGAGAAGCAACAGGTGACGATGCGACATCAGCGGGTGGGCCTGTGTGGACGAAAAGCGATGCGTACGCCCGACCCACGGTGCAACCGGTTCGAGAGTTACAGAAGGAGCACCGCTCCAGAAACGGCAAGACACTCAGCGTACGTCGCCCGGCCCCGCGGCCATCTGTTTTTCGAAGGTCTCATCGTCCTTGAACGCGCAGAGGTTGCCGGCCGGATCGGTAAACTTGGCCACGGTGCCCCAGTCGTGCTCCTGGTAATCGACGCCGATGCCCTGCCGGGCGAGAGCATCGGCGCGGGCCCGCACGTCCGGGACGTTTATGCGGAGGCACATGGAGTGGCGGGTGTCTGGCGTCGAGCCGTGGTCGTCGTCACCGCGCTCGACCATGAGGTAGCTGGCGCCGAACTCGAAGCAGGTCAGGTCCGGCGTATCGAAGGCGACGGGCAGGCCGATCACGTCACGGTAGAAATCGACGCATTCGACGTATTCATCGACGTACAGAATGACGCCGGTGCGAGTGAAGGACATGGTCGGGGCTGTTGGGAAAGGGCCGGAAAGCAGATAGGCTCGAAGATCGCCGTCTCCGAATCACGAGTGCAATTCATGGCCTTCATTCTACTATCGTGTAAGTATCTCGACGATCAAGATTATCCACGCTATTCCGACCACTGAGGGCACCCAGCGACCCAAAATCGTCATCCCTTTCGCTCGCAGCCAGCCGTCTCGTTGGTCAGAGTAATCTGGGTACTCTTCTGCGAATAGTTCGAGTCTCTCAACAGCAAGGTCGAAGTCACCTTCCTGGCGCATTGCTATGAGAACCCACATTAGAGTTAAGAGGATGCCTAAAGCACATATTGAAACCAGCGCCCAAATCTGTGTGCTGGCATCTAGAGTGGCGTAAAATACAAAAAGCATCGCTTCAGCAACGAGGAAAAAGTTGCTCCGATCGCTATGCATTTTCTCCTCGTGGAGTGCGTGCTCCCAAACTCGTTGAATGGTGGCTTGAGTAGGAGCATTATGAGGCGTGGGGCGGTTCGTCGGTTCGCTAAACATTTCTACAGGAGGAAGTGGCGAATACCTGCGGGAGCAATAAGTAATAACCGACGCATTATTACGGTGCTAAATCGTCTCGGGTGAAATGCATATTCGCCTTATCCACTGATAGCTTATCGTTTTAGAATTTTCGTTCTGTAGGGGGCAAGGAACATTCAGCACCTACCGTTGGGACACACGTTGTTAGCCGCTTCGGTCTCCAGGCACTTGCTGTTACAGCTGGGGAGCGCGTCCCTTCAACCAGATCCGAATCGAAAAGAGCTTCTCATCCCGAATCTCCAGCGAGATTTGGTGGGGCAGATACGACCACAGCTTCACACCATCCATGTCCTCCACGTCTTTCGTCTGTCGCAGCGGCCCGAATACGGCGGTGATCGAATCCTCGGGGACGCCCAACTCGACCGACGAAAAGTCCCAGTCGTACAGCGGATCGATCTTCGATCCGGTGAGCTGAATGAGCGTCAACGTATCGCCTACGCCGCCGAGGAGTAAGTAGGGCGGCGGCTTATCCGAAGCGGGCTTCAGTCTGTACAGGTAGAGCCTCTGCGAGTCGGTGTCCACAACGCGGCGCGCCGGCGTGCCGAGCGGCTCGGTTTGCTCACCGAATGGAAGCCCAAGTTGGAACGGTCCGATGTGTTGGCACATCGCCTCTTCGGGAATGCGATCTTGAAGGGCCTGAGTCGCCGGGGCTTCTGCATCGAGCTGGCATGAGATCGTGCTGCCACCAAACTGGTACTCTCGGTCCGGTAGCGTGTCCGCGATCATCTGCTGATGGTGCGTGCCGTCAAGAATTGAAACCGGGTGAGAGGGGCGCGCTGCTCCGAGAAGGACGAAGCAGGTGACGAGGGCGAGTGCGAGAGTGAAGGGTCACTTCCGCACGGGGATAAAGTTGAGGATGGGGGCCTCGATCACGGTCAATGCGTACGCCGCGGCTTGATGTCAGCAGGTCAGCGAGTATGTGGCCCGCAGCGTGCCGTCTTTCTGCCACCGGATCCACGCCGGGTCGCCTTGCGCCTTCCCCCATTCGCTTCCGCAAACCCGTTGCTTCTGCACGCGAAGCCATTCTCCTTGCGCTTCCAATGCCACAAGGCAGGTCGAGTCCGACAGCTTGTATGGCTGCACCGATGCGTCCGGTGACGGCTCCTCGCGCAGTTGTCTACCGGAATGAGGTGATACGCACAGCGTTTTGTCAGTTAAAAACTCAGGCCACGGCGTAAACTCCAGCGGTGCGCGATGGCGAAGCCAGTAGGCTTTTCTCGTTGCGTTGTTGACAATCACCTTGGACCACGTTTGTGTCCGATCAACAACGCGTAAGTAGAATTTCTCGTAGGTGAATGCGTCCACCTCGGGTACGAGCCACGCACTTTTTAGATCGCGAATGTACGGTGCGGTGATCTTTTCCTCCCAGTAGACGGTCAGCAAGCGATCGGGAGTCGCATCGGCCGTATCGGCATGCAGGCCAAACGACAGGGAGTCTCCTCGCTCAAAATCAAGAATGAATCCCTCCTCGAATCCAAGAACGCCCCGTCCGACGGGTAGCTCGTCGGACGCTGGCTTCGATGCTTTCTCTCTGTGTTGGCGGTAGAGACTAGAGGCGCGGGTGTGGATTTCGCCGAGATATCCGTAAAATGGTGCTGACTCTCGGTACTCGAGAAACGTCTGCTCGGCCTTGCCCGGGTGACTGATCGCGGCGGCCATGAGGATGTAGATCATGTCTTCTGCCTGGCCCACCTCGTCCGTGTCAATTCCCCCGTCGGATAATTCGCGAGCGCGCTGAAGAATGGAATCAACCTCCGCTGCCGTCAGACTCGGCGGGTCGAATACCCACCGCTTTGTCATGTGCACCTTCTCCTCTTGAGCCCGGAGCACATTCGCTTCGATATCGACGCGCCGCTCTTCCCAGTTTGGTCCGTACGGAAGATTTCGGTAGCGAGTCACGCGTACACTGTCCGAATACCGATCGAGTCGGGCACGGGTCAGCGCACCGTATTCGATGAATGTCGTATCGCGCCGACAGGCCAGGGCACCGAACTCACCGGCGTACATGACCCGGGGCGACTTCACCTCCTCGACATACCCGCAGAACATGACGGGGTCTACATCTTCGAACGAAACCATGAACGGATCGGCCCCCTTGTACCGGTCTCGGCATTCGCAGCTGGATGGTCGAGATAGCGTATCGGCAATCGTTTGTGCGAGACTTGCCGGTCTGCCGGAACCGCTGTCCGTGCCCGTGCTGGAAACCGCAGGGTCAGATGGAGGTGCAGATCCATCATTCTCCTGCGCTCGGCCCGACGATTGATTGCTGTACGCAAGAATGACTGCGCCGAGTATGACGGCAACAATGGCCCCTGCGGTAATTTGCTGTGACGACATCCGTTGTTTTCGTGGCGTTAGTCAACTGCAAGTAGGACAATAATCGCCTTTATGCAGGCGAGGCGGAAAAGTCAGATTCACGATACGTAATCTCTGACCGGTTCCCCTCTGGGTCGATACTGACCGTGGATACCTGAACAGGAGCATCGAGCCAGCGACTCAGATCGACGATAATGGACTCGACGATGCCAAGAAATGGTTTTGTGCCTCGGGCGGTAGACGAAACGGGCAGAAGAAGCCGAAAGCCCTCAGCGTCAGTCTCCAGCTTTACAGCGGGGATGGAACCCGGTCCATTCGAAAAGACGCCAATCGCTTCCAGGTACATTCCTGTGGTCGACGCGTGCTCCTCGGTCACGGGCGGCTCAAAATAGACGCTGCGCGCGGTATCTTCTGTGCGTATAGTCGAACCTGACAGGGAGCCTGCAATTTGCTCAATTCGGTTAGCTTCGTGCTCCACCAGGGAAGCTTCAGCGCCTGAGTTGGATCCAGGTAGACTCAGCGAGGAAAGCATGGTTGGTACCGAGAAGACACCTATCATGCATATATACACGAACATTCCTGCGAGCGTGATGCCGGCGACCCTCCAGGCAGAAGCTGGTCTCAGGTTGTCACGGGCATCAGTATCTAACTCGTCCTTCTGAAATTGAAGGTAGACGGTCATCGATAGTCCCGCCCAAAAGCCTGCGATGGCAACGGTGAGCGTTGTTGTCACCCACTCATCCGGTAGGAGAAGGAAGAGAATCATCCCAAACAATGCCAACATGACGCCTCCCCAGAGAGCGGACGAGCTACGCGACTCATTTCCGAGTACTTTGAAATTCCTCGATAGCAAGTATCCGCCTACAATCGGTCCACCAAAGAACGCGCCGTGGAAGATGGACCATTTGGTGTAATAGCGGTTCAAATCCATGAAACGGGAGGTGCCAATAAGACGGTCGTAAATCTACATCACAGTCAAACTCGCTGACAGCGGTGGTGTGAGCGCTGTGCCTAAAAGTTGGCAATATCTAAGAACAAATGCTGACTCCTTTCCATGATGACCAGGCACCGGGTTCAGTGCAGAGTTCTGTCCATGCGGAGCCATAGTTTCAGTGATAGTACACCATTGCCATCTGCGTGGCGATATTTGCCAGTGTCATATCCCGGCGTGAGGCACTCGGAACGTGTATATAGCACGGCACCGAATTGTGCGTTTTAGGGTGCGAGTAAACATACCATTGTCCTGATCCTGATTTTTGCGTCTCTATGTATTCCGCCGGTATGCCCCGCAGCACCGTTTCGCAGATGTGCAGAATAAACGAATGCCTCTGGTGCTCGATCTATTCGTTGGGTGAGCGCAGCGCACGCCGGAGGGCATCGCGAAACGCGTCTGGACGGTCAATCCATGCGTTGTGTCCAGCATTCTCAAGAGTCGTTATTTCTACACGTTCGAGTGTGTCGGCAACGCTGGGCCACCCGACCAGTCCGAAGTCGACCAGATCGTGGTCCCCGATAATCACCCACACCGGGATGTCCGACGTTTTCAGCGTCTCAAACTGATTTGCTCGTAGACGATCGGGTGTGTTTTGATTTATGAGTCTGGCAATGTTTCCGTTATAAAAGGCGCGGCCTCCCTGCAATTGCCGCCACCGCTCGATGTGATAGATGTTGCCCGACGCGAAGCCAATGCGCCATCGGGCCGTCTTTTCTCGATCCGATAAAGAATCTCGGTCCAGCCCCTCGTCGGCGATCTCCGCTTCTTCTCTTTCCTTGGCCCATCGGACAAATTGCTCGCGCGCTTGCCTCATCTTCTCTGGATTGGCAGCGCGAAACCCGGTCGGCACCACCGGGCCGGCGAGCACCAGTCGACGCAGGTGTTCGGGGTGCTGGTTGAGGTAGGCGTAGGCGAGACGTGAGCCCATCGAGTGAGCAAAAATGGTAAGCTGCTCCTGGCCGAGTTCGTGACGGAGAGCCTCAAGGTCCGCAACGAATCGCTGGAGAGAGATGGTGCTGTCGGGAGCGGGCGATCGCAACGATCCCCGTTGATCGTAGAACACGACATGGTACTGGTCTGCGAGCGGCTCGATAGCGGGCCACAGATAGCTATGCTCTGCGCCCCACCCGCCGTGGAGCACGACGACCGTATCGCCGGGAGCCGCTGCCGTCCCACATTCTACGACGTAGAGATCCGTCTCGTCACTCGTCTCGAGATACCAGTCGTCAGCCCCATCCGGGAGATGCTGTCCAATGGCAGGGTGAACGCATCCCGCGAGGAGAAGCACGATGCATAACGCGAAGGCGAATTGTGACCGAGATCGAGGTCTCATGAGCGGCTGAGCGTGCTAACGAGTGCAAGGTTGCGAGATGTGAAGATCAGCGGCTTCCTTCTCCCGTGATGATGTGTCCCTGTTTGACTCCAAGTCGAATCTGGGTGACCGCGTTAAAGTCGTCGACGGGGTTCTCGTTTAATACGAGGAAGCTCGCTTCGTAACCCTTGGCGAGGTGCCCGATCTTGCGGTTTGGGAAAATGGCGCGCGGCGTCGCCTCTGCCCAGATCTTAAGCAGCGTCCGGTTGTCGAAAACATCGTGATCGTGTAGGTACATCGCCTCGTAGAGAGCCGTCTTTTTCCACTCATCGGCCCCAAGTGCGATGCGTACGCCGGCCTCGTGGAGTTGGCGCAGCTGCTTGCGTTGACGGGCAATCTCGGCCTGAAGCGTATCCGGGTCGGCGCCCTCGACAAGCAGTGAAGCCGTCGGTGTGAGAACGACGCTGTCTTGTCCCGCTTTCCGAATCGTCGTGCGGCTAAGCCAGAATTCCTCCTCCCCGGTCCGAACGCCATCGTTACCGCTCGGAAGGTGGGCAATTGCATCGACCCCTGCGTCAAGCGCAATTTGAACGTCCTTCTCTGTGTTTACGTGGGCGAAAACCCGCTTGTCTACGTCGTGCGCACGGTCTACGACGGCTTCCAAGACCTCGGGGCAGAGTCCCCAGCACTCGTCGCGCTCGAGCCCTCGGGTCGTGTAGGTTAGGTAGACTTTGACGACATCGGGCTGCTGGGCCAGATAGTCCGACCACGTCTCGTCGACATGTTCGATCGTATCCATGAACCAGTAGGCGTCGTTCTGAAGCTGCAGGTTCTCCAGCGTCACCTCCTCGGTATCGGTGAAGATGCGCTCCATGGCCGCCGTCGGATGGCTCCCGGTCGAGGTGATACCGCCATTCGCGTAGGCCACATCGATGGTACTCGGCCCCTCAAACTGACTCTGAACGTTCTGAATCTCGGAGTACGGATTGGTCAGGTCGAGGGCATAAAAAAGGCCATTCGAGACGAAGAGGCTGTCCGCGAGGGGAATGGCGATTCCTCCTGCCCCGAGCATGTGGGTATGCGCGTCGCCGAACGGCGGGATGACGTAGCCTCCGTCGAGCTGGACCGTGGTATCGACCCGGGCCGACTCTTTGATGAAACGACCATCCTGAACGAAGAGCGTCCGCTCGTCAAACTCCGATCCGTCCCAGACGTGACCGCCGGTATACGCAACGATCTGTGTCGAGTCGGCGGCGGACTGGGCCTCTGCTATCCCGCCCGAGGTCCATAGAAGACAGCCAGCGAGGAGAATTGATAGGACGGGTCTCATGGCTTGAGAGCTGTCACGTAGTAGAAGAGATTGAGCGTAGTTGATCAGGGCTGCAGGCGATCAGCGATGGCACACCCGGTCACGGCCAACGAGCCGTGGGCTCCAAGCAGCCCTGGTTTCGCTTGAAGCTCTGCTGCGAAAAGGCGAAGCGGCTCAGACGGGTCGAAGTCGTAGCACGTCCGTGAGCAACGGGCCACCGAGCGTGTCTTTCGTCAGCACCTGAGCTGTATCATCGCTCTTTGGGCTCGTTGTCATCGAGCAGTTTCTCAGCACGAATTACGTCTGCACCGAAGACGAACAGTCGGTGCCGTGGATCATTCGGACCGCCGTATGGAATCGAGTCGCGCTTGTAGTCAATTGCGTGGTCCTCGAGTAGCGTCGCGGCCGTGTCAGCGCGAGTCACGTCCTCAAAGAAGCCGACCATGTGGGCCTTTGCATGGTCTACCTTGCGAAGCAGGTCATAGAATGCATCACAGGCGTCCGACTCGTCTTCGTATGCGCCCAAAAGCTGCTCTTTCTTCCCGCGCTCCACATAGAAGATTTTGAACACACCTCCGTCTTCTTCGAGGTGGAATCGGTCGTCGGATAAGGAGGGTGCACCGTCCAGACTGTATGCATTCGGGTTGAAGTGCTCTTTCGCCAACCGGCGCTTGAGTTCCGAGATGCGCATAAGCAGACAGTTGGTGAAGCGCTATTACGATTGAACTCTGCCGCGTGCAAAGGGCGTCGGCAGCAGTGGGGGCTATGTGGTGCCTCTGACTCGGATGCGATGCGCCTCAACCAGTAGCAGCTTCCCACGATAGTGTTCTCGGTCGGACTGGTCTCTCCGGTATCGTGTCAACCGCCCCGTAATCTGAGCGAGCACCTCGGGTCGATTTCTCACTTGCATGGATATGATGCCTCCGTACTTTGAAGGCGGATACCGCACGATGTCGGAAAAGTCGCCGTTCAATGAGAGCAGCACGGCACCAAGCATTTGCGCTTTTTCGATCACGTCCGGATCTGGAGCATCGGTGACCATCTGGTTGCGCAGTCGAAGCATCTCGTGACCTTTGGATTCGAGCGCTTCGGCGAGGGACTCCGGCACGCAGTGGTCGGCGAAGAAGCGCATTACACCGTCACCTCAAACTCTGAAAGATCTCGCGCATAGCTCAGGCACGCCGCTACGTCTTCCTGTTTTAAATCGGGAAACTCTCGCCGGAGGTCTTCCGTCGTGGCGCCGTTGGCGAGGTAGCCCAGGATGAGGCTTACGGGAATGCGTGTGCCTTTTAGGCGCGGCTTTCCCTTTAATACGTCAGGCGTGCTGACGATGTGTTCTTGCCAGTTCATGGTCGTGCTCTGCGATATGAGGAGACACAATCCAAATCAGCAAACCTTCGAGCAAGCGGAATGCTCCGACGACTCTGATGGCGACACATAGCGGATAGCGCTCCCCGGCGGTGATGAGGCGACGCCCCGCGGTGAGACACCGACACCGTCCGGTGCATCGAGTGGTTATACCGCTTGTTCAGACACTCTGATCAAGCAGAAACTTCGTCAGCATAAGTTCGCCCTTTGACCAAGCCTCTTCCCACTGTGCTTCTGGGCTTTCGAACGAGATGAGATAACATGTGCCCGTCTCCGTATTCCCAAAAGCAATGCGATGGGTTATGACCGGCGAGCCTGCATCGTTCGTGCTGCGCGTCCGCACACCGAACCCAGGCATAGTTTCTTCGCCAAGACGAGCTCGCTCTAATACTTCCTCATTGGTCTCGGGACCCGCGACTGAGATAAATGCCTTGGCATACGCAGCAGCTGGATATCCAGTCTTCTCTTCAACCTTCGGTATCACATTGATCGAGAGTCCGGTAGAAAAGCGCCCGTTTTTGGCAATGTCCTCTCGCGTGAGAAAATATGCTTGCGTCTCTCCTTGTTTCTGCTTGAGGAAGTGCCAGTTGTCGGGAAGTAGGAACGCGCCTTTAATTTCTGGAAGGTGCTGCCACTCGAAGTTGGCAGGAGAATCGGGAAGCTGCGTCTCTACCGGCGAAGACTTTTCTTCCACATCTTGCGCCATGAGAGGAGGCGCAAAAAGAAGAAGACAAAGAATCAATACGAGACGTGAAGTCGAAGGGATCATCCAGTACAGCGCTGTTGAAGAAAGAAAATCGGGGCAATGCGAAAAGCGGTATAACCTGTGTGTATGTCAACCGGTTTGACATATTACCCATTGACAGGGTGATATAATATATTAATTGTATACAGCAATGTCTAGGATGAGTCCGTGTATTCATGTGTGGTGGCGTCTGATGAATTTCTATCACCGTGCGCTCCGTCCTGGCCAGCGCCCCGCCTCCGTGTCGACTGCATCAAGGACAGGAAGCGGATTGAGTGCTTTATTGTTGAGATGACATGAAAGAGGCAATTTCCTGATCGTCGGATGGAATGAACCTCACCTCCGCCCGATCTAAACACTGAACGCCCGTCTCTCCGCCCTCGGCCGACTTTCCTTCGCCTCCACTTGTCGCCTGTGCCTGCTTCCGCTCCGACCGATGCCGAATTGCTTGCCCGTGCGCGGGACGGGCAGTCCAGGGCGTTTCGGCGGCTGGTGGAGCGGTACGAGGATCGGGTGGCGGCGACGGTGATCGGGATGCTGGGGCCGGGAGCGGAGGCCGACGACGTGGGACAGGAGACGTTCATCCGGTTCTATGAGGCGCTGGATCAGTACCGCGGCGACGCAGAGCTCGGCACGTACCTGACGCGCATCGCGATCAATCAGTCACTGAAGGCGCTGGACAAACGGAAGCGGTGGTACGATCGCTTCTGGAGTCGTGATGAGAACCCGGATGCGGCGCTCACCCGCGAACCACCGGTGGATGGTGACGAGGAAATCGATGAACGGGACCGTACGGAGCTCGTGCACCGGGCGCTCGACCACCTGTCGGACGACCACCGCGCCGTCGTCGTGCTCCGACTGCTCGACGGCTACTCGACGCGCGAGACGGCGGAGATCCTCGACGTTCCGGAGGGAACGGTGATGTCGCGTCTGTACCGGGCCACGTCCGCCCTCGAAACCCTGCTGAGCCCCTACCTTTCCGCTGACGACCTGCCCTCCCGATGAACGCTTCCGACCCGAACATGGACACCCGCCTCCTCTGCTACCTGACGGGCGACCTTTCCGCCGAAGAGACAGACCGCCTGGAGACCCGCCTCGCCAACGACCCGGAACTGCGCGCTCGGCTCGACCGACTCCGCGCGCTGAAGCACACGATGCAGTCGCCCCAGCGCCGTTTTGACAGCGGGTTCGCCGGTCGCGTCATGGATCGCCTGCGAGAGGCCGACCCTGTCCCCGCATTCGACCGCGCGCTGCAGACGATTTTCCTCCGCCTTGCCGTCGTGGTCCTGCTGATGATTGGCGGGATCGGGAGCTACAATGTGGCGACAAACGACGACGCGTCGGCCTCGGCGGTGGAGGCGGCCCTCGGGTTGCCGGATGTGACGCTCACCGCCGCGGCGCACGACACGCTCGTGCCGGCCGACGAGTAACCGCTCGCTCTGGACTTCTCCCTCTTGCCCTTTTTTGCTATGTCCTGGATGTCTTTTTCGCCGCGAACGAAGTCGGTGTTGCTGCTGGTCGTGACGCTCCTCCTCGGGGTCGTCCTGGGCAGCGTGCTGACGGGCTGGTGGGTGCAAAATCGGGCCGATCGGGTGCGCGCTCTCCGCACGCCCGGCGGCTTCGTGGAGCGGGTGATCCGACAGGTGGAGCCGATGTCACCGGCGCAGCGCGATAGCGTGGAAGTGATTGCCCGGCGCACGGCGCGCCAACTTGATCAATTGCGCCGTACCCACCGGCGGCAGACGATGACGGTCCTAGACTCGATGCGAACGGAGCTCCGGACGGTGTTGTCGGAAGAGCAGATCAACGCGCTGGATCGACGCTTCCAGCACCGTCGGCACCGGCGCGGACGCTTCTAGGTGGGAAGTCCGGCCGTGTGGACGTGTCGACGTTTGGACGTTTGGACGTGTTAAAGTATGAGAAGCTGTTTGGCGGATCGATTCGAACCGGGCCATTCAACAGAAAAGCGCCGGTCCTCGTCTTATGAGTGAAGCAGACTCGCTCACAAGACCGACTCAGAGCGATGGACCGAACCTATCCCTCTGA